>JACDBR010000140.1 GCA_013694825.1 Solirubrobacterales bacterium | reverse complement strand
CGGCGCACGCCGGCGATCGCGCTGCTGGTTCCCGGCGTGATCGGGTTCCTGTTGGCCTCGATAACCAAGGACGGCGCGACGATGATCAACATCGCGGTCTTCGGGGCGACGGTGTCCTACGTGCTGATGCTGCTCTCGCACATCCTCCTGCGCACTCGGGAGCCTGAGCTCGAGCGGCCCTACCGGACGCCGGGCGGGATGGCGACCACGGGGATCGGGCTCGTGCTGGCGGTCGCGGCGGTGATCGCGACCTTCTTCGTCGACGAGAAGGCGGCCGGGATCACGGCGCTCGTCTTCCTCGCCTTCATGGCCTACTTCATGCTCTACAGCCGCCACCACCTGGTCGCTGCGGCCCCCGAGGAGGAGTTCGAGGCGATCCAGAAGGCGGAGTCCGAGCTGGCCGGCTCCTGATGGAGGGCAGTCGCGGAGGCCCCGTGAGCCTCGATGAGCTGCGCTCGCAGGTAGCCGCGGGCAAGGTCGACACGGTGCTGCTGGCGATCGCCGACATGGAGGGCCGGGTCCAGGGCAAGCGCCTGACCGTGCAGCACTTCCTCGACGAGGTCGTCGACCACGCCGCGGAGGGCTGCAACTACCTGCTCGCGGTCGACGTCGAGATGGAGACCGTCGACGGCTACGCGATGGCCTCCTGGTCGAGCGGCTACGGCGACTTCGAGATGGTGCCCGACATCTCGACGCTGCGACCGGTGCCCTGGCTGGAGGGCACGGTGATCCTGATGGCAGACGTGCAGTGGGCCGACGGCAGCGACGTCGTCGCCTCGCCGCGCCAGATCCTGCGCCGCCAGCTCGCCCGGCTCGACGAGCGTGGCTGGAAGGCGATGGCCGGCACCGAGCTCGAGTTCATCGTCGTCCGCGACACCTACGAGGACGCGTGGCGAAAGGCCTACCGCGACCTCGAGCCGGCCAACCTCTACAACATCGACTACTCGCTGCTGGGCACGGCGCGCGTCGAGCCGCTGATCCGGCGGATCCGCAACTCGATGATGGGCGCCGGGATGCCGGTCGAGGATTCGAAGGGTGAGTGTAACTTCGGCCAGCACGAGATCAACTTCCACTTCGGCGAGGCGCTCGAGACCGCCGACCAGCACGTGATCTACAAGAACGGCGCCAAGGAGATCGCCTCGCAGGAGGGGATGGCACTGACCTTCATGGCCAAGCTCGACGAGCGCGAGGGCAACTCGTGCCACATCCACTGCTCGCTGGGCGATGAGGACGGCAACGTCTTCGCCGAGGACGACCAGACCTTCGAGCGCTTCGTCGCCGGGCAGATCGCCTGCCTGCGCGAGATGACGCTGATGTTCGCGCCGCAGGTCAACTCCTACAAGCGGTTCGCGAAGGGCTCGTTCGCGCCGACGACGGTCGCCTGGGGCCACGACAACAGGACCTGCTCGCTGCGCGTCGTCGGCAAGGGCCAGGCACGGCGGGTGGAGAACCGGCTGCCCGGCGCCGACGTCAATCCCTACCTGGCGCTTGCGGCGATGATTGCGGCCGGCCTGCACGGGATCGACGAGCAACTCGAGCTCGAGGATCCACTTCAGGGCAGCGCCTATGACTCCGACAAGCCGAGCGTCCCGGGCACGATGTACGAGGCCCGCGACCTCTTCGCCTCCTCGGCGGTGGCTAGTCAGGCCTTCGGCCAGGAGGTCGTCGACCATTACCTCAATCGCGCCAGGGTCGAGCTCGAGGCTTTCGAGGCGGCCGTCACCGACTGGGAGCGGTTCCGGGGCTTCGAGCGGTTATAAGGCGGGCATGGACCTGCCGTCGATCGGGATCTGCGCCGCCGTCGAGCGGGTGCGCTGGGCGGCCTGGGAGGAGACCGTGACGATGGCGCCCCGCTCCTACGCGGCCGCCGTCCAGCGGGCCGGCGCGCTCGCCTTCCTCGTCCCTCCCGACCCGGGCGGCCCGGAGCGCATCGACGCCCTGCTCGATCGGCTCGACGGCCTGCTCTTGGCGGGTGGCTCGGACATCGATCCCGCCGTCTACGGCCAGCCTCCGCATGGCGAGACCAAGGGCGCCTGGCCCGAGCGCGACCGCTTCGAGTCCGAGCTTGTCGCCGGGGCGCTCGGGCGCTCCCTGCCGGTGCTCGGGATCTGTCGCGGAATGCAGGTGCTCAACATCGCCTGCGGCGGTGACCTGGTCCAGCATCTGCCGGAGCTCGTCGGTCACCCCGACCATCGCCACACCCCGGGCACCTACGGCGATCACGAGGTGCTGCTGGTGCCCGGATCGCTCGCCGAGCGCGCCGCCGGCCATCGCCGACTCGTCGTCAAGTCGCATCACCACCAGGGCGTCGGACGGCTCGGCGAGGGCCTCGAGGCGAGCGGCTGGGCGGCCGAGGACGAGGTGGTCGAGGCGATCGAGATCCCGGGCCATCGCTACGCGCTTGGGGTGCTCTGGCATCCAGAGGAGGACGTCTCGAGCTCGGTGATCGGCTCGCTCGTCGCCGCCGTCGACTCGGCCACCGAGGCGGCCGCGTGATCGCCGTCGTCGAGCCCGCGACGGCCGAGGTGATGGCGGAGGTGCCCCGGGCGGGGGTCGAGCAGACCGA
>JACDBR010000121.1 GCA_013694825.1 Solirubrobacterales bacterium | reverse complement strand
CAACCAGGGCTACGTCCGGCTCAACCTGCGCGGCCGCGAGCGCGACGGGATCGTCGACCCGGGCGCCACCGACGAGCTCTGCGCGCGAATCGCGGCGGGGCTAGGCGAGTTTCGAGATCCCGACGGGACACAGTCGGTGGCGAGCGTCGAGCGCGTCGCCGAGCTTCACCGCGGCCGCCACACCGAGCGCCTGCCGGACCTCGTCGTGCGCTGGAGCGAGCGTCCGGCGACCCGCCTGCGCTACGTGAGCTCCGAGCGGCTCGGCGTCGTCCACCGCCAGGGTGGCGCCTCCGGTCGGTCCGGCAACCACACTGCGGGCGACGCCTGGGCGCTGGTCGTAGCGGGCGAGGGGGGAGTCGTCCAGGCCCTCGAGCCGTCCCGCCCGCCGCGGCTGGTCGACGTCGCCGCGACCGTCTGCGAGCTGACCGGGACGCCACGCGGGCAGCTCCCGGGCGAGCCGCTGCTGGGCTAGGCGGCCTCAGGAGCTCCGCGCCACGCCGACCACGTGGGGGTACGTGAGACCGCACGACGGCCCCAGGCCGAAGCTCCGGGCACGCTCGATCGCGAAGCCCGCCGCCTCGATCGACGCGACGCTCTCGCGCGAGCAATGGCAGCCACCGGCCAACCGCGGCCAGATGCCCGAGCGGTCGAATCGATCTTGAACGCTCGCCATGCGCGGGCGGTCCGAGCGGACGTGCTCGAGCAACCGCAGCTCCCCGGCGGGCTTGAGCACGCGCCGGATCTCCGCCAGGGCGCGCGCCGGGTCCGGCACCGAGCACAGCACCAAGCTCACCACGGCCGCGTCGAAGCTTGCCTCGTCGAAGGGCAAGCGATCCGCGACGCCGTCGCGCACGCTCACCCGTACCGCAGCCTGTGACGCCGCCTTGGTTGCCTTCTCGCGCAGATAGGGCTCAGGCTCCAGCGCGACGACCTGCTCGACGGCGGCAGGGTAGTGGCGGAAGTTCATCCCGTTGCCGGCGCCGATCTCCACTACCCGCCCCGTGAGCCCGGCGAGCAACTCGTCGCGCTGCTCGCCGAGGTCCCTCTCCATCAGCCGGCTGAGCCCGACGAAGAACCGGGCGAAGATCGGGTGACGAACCTCGGTCGTGGAATCAGGCACCTAACGCACCTGCTCGGTCGGCATGATCAGCAGCTCGTTGATCGCCACGTGCCTCGGCCGGGTGACGACATATGCGAGCGCGTCCGCGATGTCCGCGGACTGGAGCATGTCGAGGTCGGCGAAGCGCTTCGCGGTCTGCTCGCGGATCTCGTCGCGCAGGTGGTCCTGAAGCTCAGTGTCGACCGCGCCCGGCTCGATCAGCGAGACCCGGACGTGGCGCTCGGCGACCTCTTGGCGCAGCGACTCCGAGAACGCCCCGACGCCGAACTTGGTCAGGTTGTAGACACCGGCGCCCGCATTCGCACGCCGTCCGGCGACCGAGGAGACGTTGACCATGTCGGCCACACCGCGAGGGCCGTCCTCGGCGGCCTCGAGAAGGTGGGGGAGCGCAGCGTGGGCGACGTAGAGCAGCCCCTGCAGGTTGAGCTCGATCATCTGGTCCCACTCGTCGGTCGGCGCGCCCTCGATCGGGCCCAGCAGCATCCGGCCGGCGTTGTTGAAGACGGTGTCGAGACGCCCGAGCTCCGAGACCGTGCGCTCGACCGCGCTGCGAGCCTCCGCCTCGACCGTGACGTCGGTCTCGATCGCGAGCGCCTTGCCGCCCTCGGACTCGATCGTCGAGACCAGCTCGTCGAGGCGCTCCTTGCGGCGCGCCGCGACGGCGACCGCCGCGCCGTGCTTGGCGAGTGCCCGCGCGCCGGCCTCACCGATTCCGCTGCTGGCGCCCGTGACGAGCGCGACCGTTCCTTCGAGGCTCTCAGCCATGCTTCTCCCAATCGCCTGGTGGATGTTCCTCGGCGCAGATGCCCGCAGCCGGCGAGGAGCAAACGGTTCCCGGTGCTCGCGCGGCCCTAGGGTTGCGGCGACGAACGAGCGGGAGGGACTCAGGTGGACCAGCGGGTCAGCGCGATCACGCTCGGGGTCGGCGACCTCGAGCGAGCCAAGGACTTCTACGCGCGCCTCGGCTGGGCGCCGGGCCAGGAGGTCGAGGGGGAGATCGCCTTCTTCCAGGCCGGTGGGCTCGTCGTCGCGCTGTGGGATCGCGGCAAGCTGGCCGCCGACAGCGGGGTCGAGGACGGCGGCGGCTGGGGCGGCATCACGCTCGCCCACAACGTGCGCTCGCCCGATGAGGTCGACGCCCTGATCGAGGCGGCCCGCGCCACGGGGGCGAGGGTCACGGCGGAGCCCTCGAAGACCGACTGGGGCGGCTACCACGGGGCCTTCGTCGATCCCGAGGGCCACGCCTGGGAGATCGCCCACAACC
>JACDBR010000118.1 GCA_013694825.1 Solirubrobacterales bacterium | reverse complement strand
GGTCCGAATTGGTGCGGGAAGAGATGCTGGTCGCCCCTGCAACGTTCGCTGCACTACGATCCGTTAAGCCAGTACGGCGCAAGGTGCGCTCGGCCACGACCGGCACCGAGGCAAGATCCACCTGAGTTTGCGCGAGCCGGTCCTCCTGCTGATAACTAGCGTCCTGAGTCCCCGTAAGCGCGGCAGCGAGGTTCTGTCTCGACAGGAGAACCTCGGCCGTCGCCTGGTAGAGCTTCGTCTGGTTGAGGGAGAACGCGGCCGCGGCCGCGGGTACCAGCACAAGCGCTTGCAGGATGATCCACTTGCGGCGCCGCATGACGTCGAGGTAGTCCCGCAGCGTCGTGCCAGTGTTGTCGGCCGCCGGATTGATCGCCACAGCGGCGCCAGCTCCTCTCTCTAGCACTCGCCCTCCCGTGACCCCACGGCAATGCCCCGTCACATCGCCTAGTGTGTCCAGCAGACTGCCGGAACGAACCTCATCTGTCAAAAACGGGCCTCATTGCGGAGGCGCAAGCAGCGGTGACTTTGGGTTCAGTTTGCGTGCGTTGCTCAGTGCGTTCTGCGCGGCAGCGAGGTTCCCCTGCTTCACATGGAATCGCGCCGCGACGAGCCAGAGGCGCCAGTCCGCGGAATCCCGCTGCAGTGCGTTCTCCAAATGCCGCTGCGCCGCCGGCAGCGCACCCGCGGTTTCACTTACGAGTGCCAGCTGAAGATACGGCGATGTGGCCCACGGCGCGACTCCGGCCGCAGCGTCGGCTGCCGTTATCGCCGCCCGGATGTCGCCGCGCGCGACGGCGCGCTCGCTCTGACGCAGCTTCGTGTGAACAAGGAGTGGAATCGACTGCAGCGTGAGCGCAGCCACCGCGGCGGCCGCGAGGCCAAGCCGCACCCCGCGGGATGCAACCCGTCTTCCCCCGGTGGGATAGGCGCTGGCTGCAAGGCCCAGGCACACGATCCCGACTACGGACACGACTGTGAGCTCCCACAACCAGTCAATCGAGGCTCCTGCCAAGTACCCGCCGGCCGCTGCCGTGATGCCGGCCAGCTCGCCTCGTTGCCGCAGTGCAGCCATGGCGCCTGAGCCGAAGGCGATGAAGAGCGCCCCTGCCAGGAGCGCGAGCCCGACCAGGCCGAGCTCGCCGAGAACCTCCAGGTAGAGCGAGTGGGCCTCGCTCACGAAGCCGCGGATCTCCCCGTGCTGCAGCCACCATGCGCCCCACGAGCCAGCACCGCCTCCGTGGAGTGGCTCACTCCGGAACTGGTCGATCGCCGCCTCCCACTGTTGCCAGCGACCGGTGCTACTGAGGGTGAGGAGATGGCCTTCGACAGTCGGCGGCGTCGAGCTCGGAACGCGTCTGAACTCCTCGAAGCGCTCGAGGGGCTGAGCGGACACGACTGCGGCGGCCGACAGGGCAATCACGACCACGACCGTGCCCCAACCGAGCGCGGCCGGTGGGCTGCGCCTGAGTGGGACGGCGCGAACGAGCCCGTACGTCAAGCCGGTGAGAATGCAGATGCCCAAGAGCAGCAGGCCTGCCTTCCCCGCCTCTGCCCGGCCGGCCGAGCTAAGTGGCGTCTCGACGAGCGCGGGACGCTCGGCGAGCATCAGCACCGCCGCGGCTGCACCGGCTGCGCCCACCGCGCCCGCGATCGCCGCGCTCCAGCGACGGTTGGTGAGACCGAGGAACAGGAGGAATCCGACCGCAATGACGAGAAACCCGCCGCGCGAGGAGGCGAGGTAGCTGACGGCGGCCGCGGCGGGAAGGGGCGCGATGGCGGCAGAGCGCAGCAGGATTCCGCGGGCGGTTACGGCGACGGAGAGCAGGAGCGGCACGGAGAAGCCCACGAGCATCGCGAGCCCGTTCCAGTAGTCGACGGGAAAGCTGAGCCGGGAGCGGGCGGAGGCGATTGTGTCTGCGAGCGGTCCCGGAGAGACGAGATCGGGGGTAAACCGGCTGAGGAGCGCGATCGTCCCCACGCCGACGATGCCGAGGGCCAGGCCGCCGCCGACGAACCTGCCTTGCCCGGAAACGCCGAGCGTCGCGGCGACCAGGAAGAGGCCGAGGTAGAGGAGGACGCGAGCCAGCTCCAGAAATGCCTTCTCGGCGCTCGGAGCCCAGGTCATCGAGAGTCCGGCCCAGACCGCGAAGCCGGTCAGGAGGGCGGCGCTCACGAGGGCCGGCCACGGGATGGGGCGCATGGGCGCGAGACCGAGGGCTGCCGCCAGGAGGATCGTCCACCAGACCGCAATCGCGAGCGCACTTCGGGTCGGCAGTGAGAACGCGCCCCCGTCGAGGGCGAGCAGAAAGACGACGGCTCCGACGCATAAGGCGACGGCGAAACCGCTAGCGTGGAGGTGGCGTGAATGCACTCGGACGATCGCGGCGGGCGAGAATCTGGTCCGCAACCCTACTCGTTGGCGTGACCACGCTCCTCGGCCCCACGGCGGATGCAGGAGCCGAGCCGCCTCCACCTGCCGACATCGCCGCGATTGCCGTCTACGTCGAGACGATTCCGTTGAGCACCGGCGGCGTCGTTGCCGGAAGGACGCCGCCCAATCCGGCTGGCTCGGTCACCGCCCGGCTG
>JACDBR010000101.1 GCA_013694825.1 Solirubrobacterales bacterium | reverse complement strand
AGCTAATCCTAGCCATGGGCGGAGCGGCCCGGCCGGCACCCCGTACCGCCACCCCATCGTCGACAACGCCGTCGCGTTCTGGCATCGCTTCATCGTCCCGAACCGCAGCCGCCTGGCGACGGGCGATCCCTGGGAGATCTGGCGCAGCGGGATGGCGCCCTACCTTGACGATCAGATGGGCGGCGTATTCGAGCGGATGGTCGCCCAGGCGTACGCACGGCGCCACCAGGCCTGGGGACTGCCCGGTGCGCGGACGTGGGGGCGCTGGGAAGGCCGAGACGGCAACCGGCGCAGCATCGAGCTCGACATCGTTGCCCGCCTGGACGACGGCCGCCTGCTGACGGGCGAGATCAAGTGGTCCTCGGGGCCGAGAGGCTTCGACTTGCAGAACGACCTGCAGCGCGATCTCGACGACCTTGCCAGCTCAGGCCAGGGGTGGGCGCGAGCGGCGCAGAACGGCGAATTCCTGTACGTCTCGGCCGCGGGATTAATCCATTGCTACGGTAGCATTTCCTATCAATCATTGATAATATTCGCTACCGTAGCAACGAGGCCGCCGTGCTGATCCCCTTGGAGCCGCTGTTCGTCAACCGGGCGCGAGAGCTAGGCGAGTTCGACATCCTGCTCGACGCGCTCGCTCGTGGCCGCCGTCGGCACCTGGCGCTGCTGGGCCTGCGGCGGATCGGCAAGACGATGCTTCTGGACGAGGTGCGCCGGCGACACCCGGAGGCCGCCGTTGCTTACCTGGCACTCGACGAGGTCGTCTCCAGTCCGGAGGAGTTTGCGCGAGCACTCCTCGGCGAGACGCTCCGCGTGGCCGCCCGGCAAGCGGGAGTGGTCTTGCCGCTCGGTTCCGCTGACGAAGAACTGCGGGACGCGGCCCGAGCGATGGATTCGCGCCTGCTCGCCGCTGTCGACGAGTCCGTCCGCCTGATGGCATCGGACGCGAACCGACCCTACAGCGCCCTGCTCTCGGCAGCGATGCGATTCCCCGCCGTGGTCTCGGAGGCGCTCGACCTGCCGCTGCTGTTGATGCTGGACGAATTCCAGGAAATGACCCGAATGCAGGCGTTCCCTGGCACCGACAACCTGCTGGGGACCATCCGGGCCGCGCTCGACCGTCGCGGGAGAGTGGCCTACGTGGTTGCCGGCTCGCGGGTGACCGCGCTTCGCAACCTGCTGAGCGATGGGGAGAGCCCGCTGTTCACGCGGTTCGAGCAGCTCGAGCTGCTCCCCTTCGCCGAGGACGCGACTGGAGAGCTCGCCACGCGAGTATGGACTGGGGACGGGCTCGACACCGAGCCGGACGCCGCGACGCGCCTGCATCGGCTGACCGGGGGCTGGCCGTTCTATGCGCAGGCCGTCGCCGCGCGGGCGGGGCAACTGGCGCGTGAGCGCGGGGGGGTCGTAACGGACGATCTGGTCGACGACGCGTTCTGGCACGAGCTCATCGGCCGCGCCGCCGCCGTTGGGCAACAGTGCCGCTACCTGCTGGACACCGCGCTCCGCAGCGACGTTGGAAGCGGCAACGGGATCCGCAACACGATCGAGGCAGTCCTGCGTCACCTCGCGCGCGGGAAGCGGGCGTCCCGCACTGACGTGGCGCGGCGGCTCGGACGCCACCACACCTCGGCACAGGTGTACCGAGCCGTCAACCGCCTCGTCGACGCGGACTTCGTGCGTGAAGAGGGTAGTCAACTCGTGATGCCGGACCCAGTCTTCTCGCTCTGGCTGGCGTTGGAACCGGCCCGTCGCGATCCGGAGGCGGCCCTACGCGATCGGCAGGGTCAGCAGCGCCTGATCGCGTGGTACGAGGCCCAGCACGCGCACGACCGGCAGGAGATGGGCACGCTCTTCGAGCGACGGGTGGAGAACCTGGCCCGCCAGTTCCGCGGCCAGACCGTCGAGGGCGCGCTCCTCGGCGCGACGGAGCCGGTTCGCCTGCCCAACACGCGCGAGGCCGGCAAGCTCCGCGTCGAGGACTCGCGAGGGGAGTACGGCGACCGCCCGGACACCTACGAGGTGGACGTCGTCACGATGGGCGACGCCCCCGAGGACTGCTGGGCGATCGAGGCCAAGCACCGCCGCGGTGCGATCACCCGGTCGATGGTCGAGCGGCTCCTGCGCAGCGCTCGGGTCGTGGCGCGCGTGCATGCGCTCGAGCTCGCGCGGCTGTGGATCGTCGCCCCGCGTGGCATCCGCCCGGACGCGGCCCAACTGGCGAGGGAGCGCGGCGTGCTCGTCTCGGGCATGCGCCAGATGGAACGGCTAGAGCGTCTGGCGGCCGACTCGTTCGGCGCGGCGCTGGGCGGGGAGTCCTAACACAGCGCTCGTCCGCGGCCTTACGGAGGCGGCTCAGTTGCTCGGCGGGCGGGTCGTTGGCACTGTTGGTGAGCTCCGACCGTTATAGAGTGAAACGAAGCTCGCGTCACGCCAGACGTTACTGAAGTTGAAGCGGATCTGGCGTGGCGCCAGAGTCCTGGGAGCGATCGACGATGCTCAGCACCCCAGACCGTGATACCGCCGATGGCGTTGTGGCACCCGGGGAGCGTCTCCCCCGCAAGACGGAGGTGGCCGCCCCCGTGCCGGCTCAGGAGGCGGCGGCCCGCTGCTGGGCGTGCGACGCCCGCAGCTCGGCATCTGCACCAGGCACCGCAGCCGAGCCGCCTGACCGGCCTGAACAGGTCGGGGGTGTCCCCTGCGCAAGATCGCGGGGACACCTGAAACGGCCCTTGCTGTTTTCCGGGGGGGGTGGAGACATTCGCGCGGAGGCGGCAGGGGCCCCGCGGCCGCTTGGGGATCGACGCCTTTCCCCATCGGACAACCGAATGCCCGCCCGGATCGCCCGGAGCGGGACCCGATGCGTTAGCTCAGCCTGGCCGGAGCGCCCGCTTGTCGCGCGGGAGGTCACGGGTTCGACTCCCGTACGCATCGCCAACAGCCGTTTGGGCTGTGAGCCGCGGGCCGGAGTGCCGAAGAACGGCCCGGCTATCTTCGCGCTGGCGAAAGGATCGACCCCAGCCTTTGGGCAGCCGACGCCGGTTGCACCCTGGTAGCCGCACGGCTACTCCGCGATGATGATCCTAATCAGG
>JACDBR010000075.1 GCA_013694825.1 Solirubrobacterales bacterium | reverse complement strand
CGTCGCGTCCGGCCTTCCACTCGGCGAGCGCCTCGACGCGCTCGCGCTCGACCTCGGGGTCGGGGCTCAGGATGCCCCCGTCGGCGTCGGCGGTCAGCGGCGATGCCTCGGTCTCGGTGAAGCAGTTCTGGCCGATGATGCGCGTCTGGCCGCTCTCGATGCGGGCGATCCGCTCGCGATGCGATTCGACCAGGCGGGCCTTCATGTAGGGCACCGCCTCGACCGCGCCCCCATGCCCCTCCACCGCGCGCATCTCCTCGAGAGCGCCCTCGAGGAGCTCTCCGACCAAGCCCTCCATCACGGTCGAGCCCTCGAAGAGGTCGGGATACTCGAGCAGGTCGGTCTCGAAGGCCAGGATCTGCTGGATGCGAAGGCTCCACTGCTGGTCCCAGGGGCGTGGCAGCCCGAGCGCTTCGTTCCAGGCCGGAAGCTGAATCGCGCGGGCGCGGGCGTCACGACCGAGGCTGACGGCGAGCGCCTCGAGCACGATCCGAGGCACGTTGTTCTCCGGCTGGGACTCGGTCAGGCCGAGCGAGTTGACCTGGACCCCGTAGCGCAGCCGCAGCAGCTTGGGGTCGGTGACGCCGTAGCGCTCGCAGCCGATCTGCTCCCAGAGCCGCGTCATCGCGCGCAGCTTGGCGTGCTCCTCGACGAAGCGGACGCCCGCGTTGACGAAGAAGGAGATCCGGCCGAAGACCTTGGGGAAGTCGCCCTCGGCGACCTGGCCTCGGCGCTTGACCTCGTCGAGCACGGCGATCGCGGTCGACAGCGAGTAGGCGATCTCCTGGACCGGCGTCGCCCCAGCCTCCTGGAGGTGGTAGGAGCAGACGTTGGTCGGGTTCCACCGCGGGCTCTCGTTGACCGAGAAGGCGACCGTGTCGGCGATCAGTCGCAGCGACGGGCCGGGAGGGAAGGCGTAGGTGCCTCGGGAGAGGTACTCCTTGATGATGTCGTTCTGGGTCGTGCCTTGCAGCGCGGAGCGCTCGACGCCGTTCTCCTCGGCGACGGCGGCGTAGAGGCCGAGTAGCCAGGCGGCGGTCGCGTTGATCGTCATCGAGGTGTTCATCTCGTCGAGCGGGATGCCGTCGAGCAGATCGTGCATGTCGCCCTTGTGGGCGATCGAGACGCCGACCTTGCCGACCTCGCCCCGCGCCAGGACGTGATCGGCGTCGTAGCCCGTCTGGGTCGGCAGGTCGAAGGCGATCGAGAGGCCCGTCTGGCCCTTGGCGAGGTTGCCCCGGTAGAGCGCGTTCGAGCGGCGGGCGTCGGAGTGCCCGGCGTAGGTGCGCATCACCCAGGGGCGATCGGGCTCTGGCAGGCGGTGCTCGCTCAAGGGGTCGATTCTACGTTCGGGCTGGCGTGGCGGAGCCGCGGGGCGTACGGGCGAAGCCGATCAGGCGACCCGGGAGGCCGCCCGCCGGCTCGAGCGCGCGGCGTGAGCTCGAGCCGGGCCTCGATCTCGATTCCGAGCTCGGCTGCCTTCCCGGCGCTCAGCTCGATCAGACCGACGCGGGCGAGCTGGGTGGGGCCGCGGGCTGCGCGCCCGAGCGAGACGCAACGCCGTGGGGCCACCGCGAGGCGCAGCTCGAGCACGCGGGCCTCGCCCGTGAGCCCGGCTGGCAGGGCGATGAAGGCGAGATCGATCGCAAATCGCATCCAGAACGTGTGGACCGAGCGGCAGCTCGGAAAGAGCAACGGCGGCGCCGCCTCCGCGGCGACGCCCATCAGGCCGAGCAGGCGGGTCGAGGGTCGCTCGGCCAGCACGAGCTCCGCGGAGCCTTCGGGCGCTTCCATCAGGATCCTGCCGCAGCGAGCAAAGCGCGGCGGCCCCGGCCCCGGCCCGGCCGTGACGGTCGTTGAGGCACGCGGCTCCCTCGCGACGGCATCCATCGGCGCCAGCCTAGGCGCGGATCCAGGGCGCTGGCGGTAGCGTGCGCCTTCCTTGACACGGACGATCGACCTCCACCACCGCGGGCTCGACCGCGTGATCGCCGCGCATGAGATCGGCGAGGTCATCGTCGACCCCGGGCCCGCAAGCTCGGTCGAGACGCTCGTCGCAGGGCTCGAGAACGAACCGCGCGCCGTCCTCCTGACCCACATCCACCTAGATCACGCCGGCGCTACCGGCACGCTCGTCGAGCGCTACCCCTCGCTTCAGGTCTACGTCCATGAGATCGGCGCGCCGCACATGGCCGATCCGTCGAAGCTCGTCGCGAGCGCCTCGAGGATCTACGACGACATCGAGGAGCTGTGGGGGAGGACGCTGCCGGTACCCGAGGAGAACCTGACGGTGCTGACGGGCGGCGAGCGGGTTGAGGGCTTCCGCGTCGAGCACACGCCGGGCCACGCGTCTCACCACGTGACATTCCTGCACGAGGAGTCCGGTGACGCCTTCGTCGGCGACGTGGCCGGGGTCCGGGTGCCGCCGAGCCCCTACACGATCGCCCCGACCCCGCCTCCGGAGGTCGACGTCGAGGCCTGGGAGCGCTCGCTCGACACCGTCGCCTCGCTCGGTGCGAGGCGGCTGCGGCTGACCCACTTCGGCGAGGTCGACGATCCCGGCGCTCAGCTCGGGCTGATGCGAGAAGCCCTGCAAAGGAACTCCGAGCGCGCTCGCACGCTCGATCGCGAGGCGTTCTTTGTCGAGATCGCGGCCGAGCTCGAGGCCAGCGCGAGCGACGAGGCGGCCCAGCGCTTCCGACAGGCGGTCCCCCCGGAGCATCTGTGGCTTGGCTTGGAGCGCTACTGGCGAAAGCGCGAGGAGCACGAATCGGGCGACGGCTGAGCCCGCCCGCGGTGCTCCGGGGGCGCTCCGATCCGCCTCTCCGCGTGTTAGAAGAACTTCGATGACCCGCTCGAGGCGACACCTCCGTGACCTCACCCGGCCGGCGCTGACGGGTGTCCTCGGGGCACTCGCTTGCCTGGTCGTGGCCGCCACAGCCTTCGCCGCCGCGATCATCTACTCCAATGACTTCTCGAGCGGCTCGGAGATGCGCGAGCTCAAGCCGGCCTCGAAGTCCAAGGCCTGCGATCGCTCCTACGACGCCAAGCACAACGGCTCGCGGATCCGCGTCAAGAACAAGCGCTTCTGCGCCTACGTCCCGCCGGTGCGAAGCGACGGCGACCGCGGCGACCTCGTCGTCCGGCTCGAGGGACGGATCGCCAAGTCGGTGCCCGATGCGCTTCGGGAGGACACCTACCTCGCCGTCGGCGCACGTGGCGGCTACGTCTTCAAGGTCTATCCGAAGGGCAAGCGCTACCGGCTCGAGCGGCGGCCCAACGCCGGTGAGTTCCCTGTCGCGGGCCGCGACTCGAAGATCCGCGGCATCGGCGAGGCCAACGAGCTCTCGCTCCAAGCCTTCGGCAACGACCTCGTGGCCAAGGTCAACGGCAAGACCGTCGCCCGAGTCTCGGACGCGCGCTCAGAGGACATCAAGGGCCGCATGGTCGAGGTCGGCGTCGGGCTTGATCGCAAGGCCGATCGCGTCGCCACCGGAACGCTGAAGAGCGTCCGAGTAGCCGTTCCGAACCCGTAGCCTGGTCGGGGCGAGCGCCGGGGATGGCTCACACGCGCTGAGCCTCGCCGCCTAGCATGGGCCCGTGTCCGGCCAGACGATTGAGCGACCGCGGGTCGGCGGGCCCGGATCGGATCTCGGCGGCGATTGGATGGTGATCGTCCTCAACGACGATCACAACACCTTCGAGCACGTTGCCCGCTCGCTCGCCCGGACGATCCCCGGAGTCAGCCTCGAGGGCGGGATGCGGATCGCCGACCAGGTCCACACCTCCGGCCAGGCAATCGTCTGGACGGGCCCGCGCGAGGTTGCCGAGCTCTATTGGGAGCAGCTCAAGTCGGCGGGCCTGACGATGGCGGCGCTGGAGCGCCACTGAGCCGGGGTCCGGCGCTCAGTGAACGCGGAGCGTTCGGCGCGCCGAGGGCGCGACGGCTCCGCGGCGGCGCGCCAGGCTCGAGC
>JACDBR010000069.1 GCA_013694825.1 Solirubrobacterales bacterium | reverse complement strand
GCCTCGGGGAGCGCGCCCAGGCCGATGCGGTGGCGCGCGAGATCGAGCACCTGCTGGCCGCCGGCGAGCTTCGTGCCGAGCGGATCTGCGTGATAGCGGGCTCGGGGTGGCGCGAGGCGCGGCTCGTAGCGGCGGCGCTCGAGGAGCGAAGCGTGCCGTTCCGATACGTCGGCGACGCGGCGTTCTTCGGTCGCCCCGAGGTCCGGGACGTGCTGGCCTGGCTTCGGATGCTGGCCGATCCGGCGGATGCGCCGGCCGCCGTCCGCGCGCTGACGCGGCCGCCGATCGAGCTGCGCTCCGCCGACCTGGCACGCGTGACGATGATCGCTCGGCGGCGCAAGGTCGACATCGTCACCGCGGTCGAGGCTGCGCTCGAGAGCCCGCAGCTTCGGCCTGAGGCCCGCGACCGCCTTCAAGCCTTCCTCAAGCTCGAGCGCGCCGCCGAAGCGGCGATGGAGCGGATGCGCGCCGACGTCTTCGTGCGGCGCCTGATCGAGCGGATCGGGCTGCGCCGACACCGCCTCTTCGCGGCCAGCCCCGAGGCCGCCGAGCGGCTGGTCAACCTCTCCCATCTGGCTGATCTGGCGGCGGAGTGGGCACGCCGCGAGCCGCGCGGCTCCTGCCGCGACTTCGTCCGCCACGTGACCGCGGTCGCCGAGGCAGGCGAGCTCGGCTCGAGCGACTGCGAGCCGCCGGCGCCGGGGGCCGTGGTGCTTGCCGAGGCCGAGCAGGTCAAGGGGCTGGAGTTCGAGTGCGTCTACTTGCTCGGCCTACGCCGGGGCGCCATCTCCGCGACCTCCTGGGCGGACTCCTGGGTCTCGCCGGCGATGCGCGGCGAGCTGCTCGGCTCCGGAGCCTCGGCACCCGGAGACGACCCCGTCCGCGTCGCCGCCAGGGCGCGCCGCGAGCGGGTTGCCAGGATCAACATGACTCGGGCATCGGATTCGCTCGTCCTCTCGTGGCCGCAGGAGGAAGCCGATTCGCCCTCGCACCTCTACGCGGCGCCGCTCGCGGCGCTCGGGGGCGAGGAGGAGGCCCACACCGAGGAGCTCTTCGGGCCCGCCGAGGGGCTGCACTCGACCTACAGGATGATCCGCGACGAGGTGCTCGAGTCTTCCTGGCGGGCGGGCAGCGCGCTCTCGGAGATGCGCCTGGACACCGCTCACGACGTCGATCGGGCGGTCGCCCGCTTCCTCGAGCTGATCAAGCTGGCGGCGCTCGTCCAGCGGCCGGGCGGCGAGCCGGCGCCGGAAGCGCTGGCGGCGATCAACGAGCTGCTCGGCCGTGTCGCGACCGACGAGCAGCGCGCGGTGCTCGCCGCCTCGGCCCTCGACGAGTACGTCGCCGACTCCGAGCGCGAACGCTCGGCCCGCCGCACGCTCGTCTCGAGTCGCCGCGAGCCCTCGCTGGAGCAGTTCATCCCGCGAAGCGGCGACGGGGTAGCGCTCTCGGCCTCCGACATCGGCCTCTATCGGATCTGCCCGCTGAAGTACAAGTTCGCTCGCGTCTTCGCGATCCCGCAGGAGCCGACCATCAACCAGCGCTTCGGGATCCTTCTCCACAACGTGCTCGAGCGCTTCCACACCGAGGAGCTGCGCTCGGACGCCGGCCCGGAGCCGCGGCCGGGCACGCTCGAGCGGCTGCTCTCCCTGTTCGAGGCGGGCTGGCGGCGCTCCGGCTTCGGTTCCTCCGACGATGAGCTCCAGTACCGCGACCGCGGCGTCGCTGCGCTGGCGCGCTACGCGGAGCGCCAGTCAGGCGACCCACGCCGGCCGGTCTGGCTCGAGCGCCGCTTCGCGTTCACGATCGACCGCCACCAGCTTCGCGGCCGGATCGATCGTGTCGACCGTGCCCCGGGCGGCGGCTACGAGCTGATCGATTACAAGACGGGTCAGGCGAAGTCCTCCGCCGAGCTCGCCGACGACCTCCAGCTCGCCCTCTACCGGGTGGCTGCCCGCGAGGCCTGGGACGTCGAGGCTGAGCTCGGCTCCTACTGGTACGTGCTCGCCGACCGACGCGTCCCGGCGCCCGCCGCTCCCGACGACGCCGAGCGGGTCGAGCGCACCGTGCTCGAGGTGGCCGCCGGGATCGAGGGTCAGGACTTCGAGCCCCGTCCCTCGCATGAGATCTGCTCGTGGTGTGACTACCGGTTGATCTGCCCGGCCTCGGAGGCCTGAGGGCCGCCTCGGCAAGGAGCGCCGGGTCAGTCCTCGCGCTGGCGAAGGAAGCGCTGGAAGTCGCGCGCGATCGCGTCGCCTGAGGGCATCTCGCCCGAGGGCTCGATCTCGGCGGTCTGCTCGGCTTCGAGCGAGCGCACGAGCTCCTCGATCTCGGGGTTGGCCGCGACGGCGCGGTCAACCTGCTCCTCGAAGCGCACCATCGCCTCCTCGAGCTCGGAGGCCTCGATCACCACCTTGGTGAACCCCTCGAGCCGCCGCAGCAGGGCCAGCGCAGCCTTCGGGTTGGGCACGGCGGCGACGTAGTGCGGGACGGCCGCCCAGAGGCTGGCCGCCGGAATCCCCCGACGGGTGAACGTCTCGCCGAGCACGCCGACGATTCCCGTCGGGCCTTCATAGCTGGAGACTGTCAAGCCGATCTGCTCGACCAGCGAGGGGTTGGAGGCCGCGCCGGAGATCGGGACGGGACGGGTGTGGGCGACGTCGGCGATCAGCGCGCCGAGCGTCACGACCATGCTGACCTCGAGTCGCTCGGCCGCCTCGACGACGGCTTCGCAGAAGCTCCGCCAGCGGACGTTCGGCTCGATCCCGCTGAGTAACACCAGGTCGTGCTCGGCGCCCGAGGCGACCGCCGCCGAGAGGACATTCTCGGGCCAGTCGATGATCCGCTCGTCGTCCTCGGTCAGGCGCACCGTCGGCCGCGTGACCTGGAAGTCGTAGAAGTTCTCAGGGTCGATCCGCGCGATCGGCTCGGCGTCGAGGTAGTCGGCGACCGACTCCAGCGCCGTCGTAGCCGAGGAGGCCGCATCGTTCCAGCCCGCGAACGCTACGACGAGGATCGGCGAGCGCAGCCGCGGCGGCTCACCGTCCCAGATCAGTCCATTCACCCGTTCGAGACTAGCGATCTGGCTTCGCCCCTCCGGCGCTGAGCGACGACGCCCGAGCGCCACGCGGGGCTTGCTGGAGCGCGGGCTGGCGTCCGCGCCCGACGGCAGGATGCGGATGGTGACGGACGTCGCCGCCCAGCTCCACGTCCCGGTCGCCGAGCTTCGCTCCGGTCAGCGCTTCGAGGGACGCTTCGCCTGCACGCGCAAGGACCGGTTGACCGCGCGAAACGGCTCGGCGTACCTCTCGCTCGAGCTGCGCGACCGCACCGGCTCGATCGCGGCGCGGGTCTTTCGCGACGCCGAGCGGATCGGGCTGCGCTTCGAGGCCGGCGACGCGATCGCCGCCCGCGGGCGCACCTCACGGTTTCGCGGCGAGCTCGTCGCCGAGCTCGACGACGTCAGGGCGCTCGAGCCGCACGAGGCCGATCCGGCGCAGTTCCTGCCGGCCGCCTACCGCTCGGTTGACGAGCTCGATGGCTTCCTCGAGCACCTGACGCGCGGAATCGCCGATCAGGGCCTGCGCGACGTCGTCGTCGGGCTGGTACACGCCGGCCCGTTCGCGGGCGAGTTTCGCCGTGCGCCCTGCACCCGGGGCGGCCACCACTCCTACCTCGGCGGGCTGCTCGAGCACACGGTCGCGGTGGCGACGCTCGTGCCCGAGCTCTGCACGCTGCATCCGCGCCTGGACTCCGACCTGCTGCTCGCGGCGGCGATCGTCCACGACGTCGGCAAGACGCGGGAGTTCACCTACGGGGCGCGCTTCGAGACCAGTGAGGAGGGACGCCTGCTGGGCCACCTCGCGATCGGCGCGACGATGATCGGCGAGGTCGCCTCCGGGCTGCCCGACGAGCGCCGCCTGGCCCTGCTTCATTGCGTCCTCTCCCATCACGGCGCCGAGGCTGGCCCCCTGGCGAGATCGGGACCGGGCGGGCGGGGATTCGGCTCGCCCGAGGCGCTGGCGCTTCAGCGACTGAACGCGCTCGACGCCTCGGTCAAGGGCGTCCTCGAGCACGGGACCTAGCCAGCGGCGGCGATACTAGGGCGGTGTCCGATCCGGACCGCAAGCTGATCGAGGAGCTGGTCGAGCCGCTGCGCTCTGATCCCGCCGGCGCGGCTGTGCTGCTCGACATCGACGGCACCTTGGCTCCGATCGCCGGCCGGCCCGAGGACGTCGAGGTCGCCGCCCCGACGGTCGAGCTCGTGCGCTCGCTGAACGCGCGCTACGGCCTCGTCGCCTGCGTCAGCGGACGGCGGGCCGAGGATGCGCGGCGGATCGTCGGAATCACCGAGCTTCATTACGCGGGCAACCACGGCTTCGAGCGGCTGCGCCCCGGCGACGAGGAGGCGAGCCCCGATCCGGCGCTGGCCGGGGCCACCGGTGACGCGAGCGGGCTCGTCGACGAGCTCGGTCGCGGGCGGATCGAGGCGGAGGGCCTGCGGGTCGAGGACAAAGGGCCGATCCAGGCGATCCACTGGCGCGGATCGCAGAGCCCGCGGCGCGCTGAGGCGTTCGCCGAGCGGATCGCATCCCGGGCGCAGGCGGCCGGCCTCGACGCCCACTTCGGCCGGATGATCATCGAGCTGCGCCCGATGGTCGACGTCAGCAAGGGCAGCGCCGTGCGAGCGCTGCTGGGCGGTGAGTTCCACCTCGCCCTCTACGGCGGCGATGATCGCACCGATCTCGACGCCTTCGCCGCGCTCGATGCGCTCGTCGCCGAGGGCGCCCTCGGCCACGCGGTCAAGGTCGGCGTCGAGGCGCCCGATGGTCCGCCAGAGCTGCCGGAGAGCGCCGACCTGATGGTCTCCGGGCCCGATGGATTCGTCGCCGTTCTGGAGGCGCTGGCCAGGTGAGGACGGGAGCCGCCTAGATGCTCTTCGGGGATCTGCTGCGTGTCACCGTGCTGCTGATCGCGGGCGTTGCAACCGCGCTCGGGTCGATCTCGATCCTTACGGCTTCGAGCGACGGTGACACCACGGCGCTGATAGTCGCCGCGGCCTGGTGGCTGATCGCCGCGATCATCGGCACCTGGCTGGGCCGCTCGCCGCACGCGGCGGAGGCGATGTCGCGCGCGCTCGCCGAGGCGCGGACCGCGACCAGCCTGCCGGTCGAGAGCCCGTCCCGGATCGCGCTCGGACGGCTGTGGCCGATCGGAGCCTTCGCGCTGACCGCCGGCGGACTCGCGCTTGCGTTTCCGCCGGTCGCCGTGATCGGTGCCGGCTACGCGATCTCGGTCGCTCTGATCTGGCGCCGGAGAGAGGCCGCGGTGACGGCGATCGAGGAGCGCGACGGGGTTCGCTTCTACGTCGAGCCCTCCGGCG
>JACDBR010000067.1 GCA_013694825.1 Solirubrobacterales bacterium | reverse complement strand
CGGGACACCCTTCCGGCGCCCGACGGCCGAGATGCGCGCCAACTCGGCGAAGCCGCGCGGCATCAAGAAGCAGGAGCCGAGAGTGACCACTCCCGACGAGCACCCGGTCCGCGTCACCAAGGGGATTCGGAAGGAGCTGGCAAGGTGACTGTCACCGACGAACAGCTCGAGGCGATCGTTCACGGCTCCGCGGGCAAGTTCCTCGCCCCTCGCCTCGCCGACGACCTCACGGCTGAGACGCCCGTAGCAGCCGGTGGAGCGCAGCTTTACACCTACGAGGCCGGCTACTACCGCCCCGGCGCTGAGCAACGCCTGAAAGCCCGGATAGCCGCGACCCTCGGCGATGAGTGGCGGCGCAATCGCCAGGACGAGACGCTCGGCTACCTACGAGCTAGCGCCCCTCTCTTGTGGGAGGCGCCGCCCCGCGACCGACTCAACCTCGAGAACGGGATCTTGGACCTCGTCGACTGTCGGCTCGAACCTCACAGCCCAGACTTTCTTTCCCCGGTTCGGATCCCCGTCCGCTACGAGCCCGACGCGACCTGCCCCGAGGTTGAGGAGTTCCTCGGCGAAGTCCTGGCGCCCGAGCTGGCAGCGGTCGTCTACGAGATCGCCGGATACCTGCTGACGCCCGACAACCGGTTGCAAACCGCGATCATGTTCCTCGGCGAAGGCGCCAACGGAAAGAGCGTTCTGCTGAACGTCCTGACCGCCCTCCTCGGCGCCGATAACGTCGCCAACGTTCCGCTCCACAAGCTCGAGGAGGATCGCTTCGCGGCTGCGGAACTCTACGGCCGACTGGTCAACGTCTACGCGGACCTCGACGCGCGAGCGCTGCAGGCGAGCTCGACCTTCAAGGCGATCACCGGCGGGGATCGAATCCTCGCCGAGCGCAAGTACGCCGACGCCTTTTCCTTCACCCCTTATGCCCGGCTCCTCTTCTCAGCGAACGAGCCGCCGCCGAGCCCCGACAGCTCCAACGCCTTTTTCCGGCGCTGGCTGATTCTTCGCTTCGAGCAGCGCTTCGACGGCCGCAAGGCTGACCGCCGGCTACTCGAGCGGCTGACGACGCCGGCCGAGCTATCCGGGCTGCTCAACAAGGCCATCGAAGCGCTGCCGCGCGTTCGCTCCCGCGGCTCCCTGCTAACCACGCCCGCAACTGAGAAGGCCGCCGAGCGGTTCCGCGTCGACTCGGATTCGGTCGCCGGCTTCCAGGCCGACGCCTGCGAGGTTGACCTCGAGGCCAAGATTGCCAAGCCGCAGCTTTTCCCCGCCTATGTCGAGTGGTGCACTGACAACAACCGAAAGCCGCTGAGCAAACAGCGCTTCAACCGCCGGCTGGAGGCTCTCAACCCCGCGCTGTACGTCTCAACGATCGGTGGCACCGAATACTGGCGCGGGCTCGCGCTGAGGGCCGATTCGTGATTCGCGGCGGGTGGAAAGGTGGAAAAGGTGGAGTTCTGTCTGATCCTTACGATCGCGCGCAAGGGGAAAAGAATAGGCAGAAAGTCCACCTTTTCCACCTTCGCCACCTGACGGTCGAGCAGGCCGAGGAGCATGACCTCGATGGCCTCGTCGCAGTAGCCGGTCCCTCTCGACGTAGCGGGGCCGAGCGATGAGGCGCTCACTGCCAGGGATCAACGCCGAGCTCGCCGCAGCCGTGCGGAGGGTGAACGTCCTCGACGCGTCGATCCCCGAATCCCGCCGGCCCGACATTTGCGGCGAGCGCTGGCACCGGCTCGAGGCCGAGATCGACAACGCCTGCGGGGCCGGCGACCGCGACGCGGCGCTGCTCGCGATCCGCCAATGGGAACAGCACGCGGCACGAGCTCTGAGTCGAGCGCTGCTCCACGCTCCGCTGGGAGTGGCTGATCGTGGCTAGGCGACTGACAGCCCCACTCCCGCGCTTCGCGCTCACCCCGCCCGAAGCCGCGGCGTCGATCGGCGTCGGCCCCGACTTCTTCGATCAACACATCCGCCCCGAGGTAGAGATCGTTCGCCGTGGCCGCAAGTGCCTGGTCCCCGTCGCAGAGCTTGAGCGCTGGGTGCGAGACAACGCCGAGCCGGTCCTACCCACACCGTCGACAACCAACCCGAAAGGAATCTCCCAATGAGCACGAAGACCCCACTAGCCAAGCTCGAGGAGGAAGCCGGGGCCGCCGCGGCCGACCTTCGCGAGGCTAGGCAGCGCCAGCTCGCCTACGCCGACCGCCAACGCTCGCTCGGAGCTCGCCGGCTCGAGCTCGCCGCCGACGGGAAGCAGTTCAGCCCCGAAGGCGAGCCGAAGTCGGGCACCGAGGCCGCCAAGGTGGTCGCGGAGATCGAGGCCGATCCGCCCGCCTTCGACCTGATCGTCGCCGCCGCCACGGGTCGTGCCGGTAGAGCACAGGCCGCGGTTCGCGGATACCAGCAGACCAACGCCCGTGAGCTACTCGAGGGCCTCGCCGAACCCGCGGAGGCAGCCGTCGACGAGATCCGTGACGCGCTCGCCCGGCTGCAGGCCGGGTTGATCGCCTACACCAAAGCCGAGACGGCGATCGTTCGCGTCGTCAATGCAGTCGGCCTCGACGGCCGAGACGTCCCAACCGACCCAGCGATTGAGCGGATCAGCAAGCTCGTCCGCGAGCTGAGCATGCGCGACCTCGAGCCGCCCTACTCGCGCTCAATCACCCCGAGACCCGGCGAGCGGCCACCGTTCGTAGCTAACGGCGACCGCAGCGGCTACGTCAGCATCGACAACGCCTCGCCCGAGGAGCTCCTCGCAGCCGGCCTTGGCCATCTCGTCCGAGGAGTTGCAGCATGAGCGCCGATAGACGACGCGAGATCGCCGCTCGCCACGGGCTGCCCGCGACGTTCGCCGAGCGACTCAGG
>JACDBR010000055.1 GCA_013694825.1 Solirubrobacterales bacterium | reverse complement strand
GGGCTGGGCGACGCGAGCGCGGTCTGCGCGGAGGGCCTGCGCGTCGCCGGAGCGCTGGCGGCCAAGCAGGCCCACCACCACGAGGCGCGCAGCCTCGCGATCGGCGCTGAGGCCCGCGGCGAGGTCGGCCTCATCGATGCTGCCGGGGCCCTCGTCGAGGGCGTGATCCTCGCCGACCTGCGACTCGACCGCTTCAAGACCGACGACGAGGACTCCCCTTCCCCACCGAGGCTCGAGGCGCTCGAGATCCGCCTCGCCGAGCAGCCCACTGAGGAGCTGCACGAGGCAACCGAGGCGGCCCGCGTGGCCGCCGAGGCCGCCAATCGCGCGCGCGAGCTCCAGCACCTGCCGGCCAACTTCCTCGACCCGATTCGCCTCGCGCAGCGCGCCGAGGAGATCGCCGCCGGCTCGGATCGGATCGAGGCTGGGACGCTGGGGCCAAGAGAGATCGCGGCCCGCGGCATGGGCGGTCTGCTCGCCGTGTCGGCGGGCAGCGAGAGCGAGCCGCGGCTGATCGTGCTCCGCTACCGCGGCGGCGGGGACGGCGAGACCCTCGGCCTGGTCGGCAAGGCCGTCTGCTTCGACAGCGGCGGCATCTCGCTGAAGCCGGCGGCGACGATGTATGAGATGAAGATGGACATGTCGGGTGGGGCCGCCGTGCTCGAGGCTGTCGCGGCGATCGCCGAGCTCGAGCTCGCGATCAACCTCGTCGCGGTGGTCCCGGCGACCGAGAACATGCCGTCCGGCACCGCGACGCGCCCCGGCGACGTGATCACCCAGCTCAACGGCAAGACGGTCGAGGTGAACAACACCGACGCCGAGGGACGCCTGATCCTGGCCGACGCGCTGACCTTTTGCGCGCGCGAGCTCGGAGCCGACCGGATCGTCGACCTGGCGACGCTGACCGGCGGCGTGATCGTCGCGCTCGGCTCCACCTTCGCCGGACTGATCTCCAACGATCAGGTGCTCGCCGATCAGGTCGAGGAGGCCGGACGGCGAAGCGGCGAGCTGGCCTGGCGGCTGCCGCTCCACCCGGAGTACAAGCAGCTGACCCGCGGCCTCGTCGCCGATCTCACCAACAGCGCCCGCAAGCGAAAGGCGCTGACGATCTACGCCGGCTCCTTCCTCGAGGAGTTCGTCGAGGGAAAGCCATGGGCGCACCTCGACATAGCCGGCACCGCCTGGGACACCGGCCGCGAGTACGTCGGCTCCGGGCCGAGTGGGTTCGGGGTGCGGCTGGTGGTCGAGCTGGCGCGCAAGCTGGCCAGCTAACGCTCAAGCCACCGGCTCGCTGCGTCGATAGCAGGAGGGCATGCGAGCCCCCTCCAATGGCCCCTGCCTGACGGCCCCCTGCTTGACAGCACCGCGGCACGCCGCCTCGCCCGTGAGCGGTCACGGGAGGCGCGGATGTCCGCAGGCCTGATCGGCTCACCTGCCGACTCGGCGAGCCGGCAGCTCGTCGCCTTCCTCGGCCGGTCTCGCGATTCGACTCCGAGCAGGGCGCGCTGAACGTCGCCGCCGAGCAGGTGGCGCTCGCCTTCGACGCCGACGCGGTCGCGATCACCGGGTCGCAGGTCGCGCGCGCGACATTCGGCATGGCGCCGCGATCGCGCACGCGATAGTCGGGCTCGGGTCGAACCTGAAGATGAGCGTGATCGCCGAGGGGATCGACTCGCACCAGCGGTAGGCAGCTTGGCGAGCCGTCACCCGACGTAGGATCGCAACCCATGGACTTCGATCTCTCAGACGAGGAGCGGCTGCTCCGAGACACCGTCCGCGACCTCGCCCGCGAGGAGATCGCCCCCGTGGCCGGCGAGCTCGACCGCGAGAAGCGCTTTCCGCTCGAGATCGTCGAGCGGCTGGGCGGGCTCGGCCTGATGGGGATCCCCTTCCCCGAGTCGGTCGGCGGCGCCGGCGGTACCAGCGTCCAGTACGCGCTCGCTGTCGAGGAGCTGACCCGAGTGGACTCGAGCGTCGCGATCACGCTCTGCGCCCACACCTCGCTCGGCACGCAGCCGATCTACCTCTTCGGCTCTGACGAGCAGCGCGAGCGGCTGCTGCCTGACCTCTGCGCCGGGCGCAAGCTGGGCGCCTTCGGGCTGACCGAGCCCGAGGCGGGCTCCGATGCCGCGAACGTGCGAACGCGGGCCCGCCTCGACGACGGCGAGTGGGTGATCGACGGCGCCAAGCAGTTCATCACGAACGCCGGCACGCCGATCTCCGGCCACGTGGCGATCACGGCCGTGACCGGCGAGAACGGGCGCAAGGAGATCTCGAACCTGATCGTCGAGAACGGCACCCCTGGATACGAGCAAGGCGAGCCCTACCGCAAGATGGGCTGGAACGCCTCGGACACGCGTCCGCTGAGCTTCGCGGGGGCCAGGGTGCCGGAGACGAACCTGCTCGGCCCGCGCGGTGCCGGGATGCGCCAGTTCCTGGAGATCCTCGACATCGGCCGGATCGGCGTCGCGGCGATGGGCGTCGGTCTCGCCCAGGGCGCGCTCGACGAGGCGCTCGCCTACGCGCGCGAGCGGAACGCCTTCGGCAAGCCGATCTCGACCTACGGCGCGATCCAGGCCAAGCTCGCGGACATCTCGACTGAGATCGAGGCGGCGCGCCTGCTAACGCTGCGAGCTGCCTGGGAGAAGGACAACGGCCGGCCCTTCACGCTGACGGCCAGCCAGGCGAAGCTGAAGACGGGACGGCTTGCGGTACGGGCCGCCGAGGAGGCCGTCCAGATCCACGGTGGCTACGGCTACATCGAGGAGTACCCCGTATGCCGCTTCTACCGCGACGCCAAGATCCTCACGATCGGCGAGGGGACCGACGAGATCCAGCAGATGGTGATCGCCCGCGCGCTGGGTGCCTGAGGGCCCTCCAGGCTTGGCGCGGATTGCGCGCACCTTCCGGGTTTTTCGCCGCCCCTTCGTTCGTTCCTCATCAGGGCGTCCGGCGGGGGCTCTAGCCTGCGGTTCGTTCCAACGTCCACTCCACCTCCCAGGGGGAGCGCATGGTCAACGAGAACGACTCGAGCCGGTGGCAGGAGATTGCCGCCGTCCGCGATGACTTCGATTCGGATGTCGCGTTGCCGAGGATCACGAGCCGGGTCGATGGGCTGCCGCGCCAGCCGTCAGCCAGGGCCCTGAGCCTCGCGCAGGCGCTGTCCGTCTCGACCTCGTGGTCTCGTATCTCGGACGCCCAGCGGCGGTTGGCTGCCTGAGCGCAGCGCAGCCCCGGCGGACGGTGGGTGCAAACGGCTTCGAGCCGAATCGCTAGTCGTCCTCGATCGTCTGATCGAGTAGCTGGCGGGCCGCACTCGCGGGGTCGATCTGGCGCGCCACCACCTGGTCGAGCAGTCCGGCCCAGTCGGGATTCTCCTGGCTTCGGCGCTCTAGGTCGCGGCGCAACCTGGCCACGGCGATCCCGAGCACCTCGGCCCGGAGGTTGCGCCCCCGGCGCTCGGAGAGCGAGCCCTCCCGCTCGATGTGGCTGCGATGCTCGGCCAGCGCCTCGACCAGCGCCTCGATTCCCTCGTCCTTGGCGGCCTCGGTCTTCAGCACCGGCACCCGCCACGAGCGGCTCGGGCCGAGCGAGAGCACGGAGCGGATCTCGCGCATCATCGTGTCGGCCAGCGGGTGATCGGACTTGTTGACCACGATCACGTCGGGGATCTCCATCACCCCGGCCTTCAGCGCCTGGACCGAGTCGCCCGAGCCGGGCATCAGCGCCAGAACCACCGTGTCAGCGTGATCGACGATGTCGATCTCACCCTGGCCGACGCCGACCGTCTCGAGCAGCACGTCGTCCTTGCCGGCCGCGTCCATCAGCAGCGCCGCCTGGAGCGCCGCTTCGGCCATGCCGCCGAGCGAGCCCCGGGTGGCCATCGAGCGGATGAACACCCTGGGGTCGAGGAAGTGGTCGGAGAGCCGGATCCGGTCGCCGAGCACGGCTCCCTTCGTGAACGGGCTCGAGGGATCGATCGAGAGCACTCCGATGTCGCGGTCATCGGCGCGGAGCTTGGTGCAGATCGAAGCGATCAAGGTGCTCTTGCCGACCCCCGGGGGCCCGGTGAGGCCGACGACCCGAGCGTTGCCGGTCTGCGGGAAGAGCTCGGCGACGAGCCGGTCGCCCGCCGGATCGCGGTTCTCGACCAGACTGATCGCCCTGGCGAGCGCCCGGATCTCGCCCGCGGCGACCCGCTCGGCGAGCGAGCCGGAGGACGTTTTCGTGGGCTCCGACACGGGTCGCGCAGTCTATGCGCGCCGCGGGCGGCGCTTGCTCGGCGAGGCCGCCGAGCCCTGCCGGGGCGCATCGAGGGCTCGGGGCGGTCATCTAGAGTGCCCGGCCGGTGCTGGCCCTGCTGCGCTTCTGCGCGCGAAACCGGATGCTGCGCCCTCGCTACGCGCTGCTCGTCTGGCGCTGGGCCTGGCGGCGCGCCCTGACCCCAGCCGGCCGCCGCATGAGCACCGACGGGCCCGTCTTCCTCGGCCGCGGACTCTCACTCCAGGTCGGGCGCCGGGCCCGGCTGCGCTTCGGGCGCTTCGTCTGGGTCGGCGACGGGACCAAGATCCGCGCCCACGAGGGCGAGGTCTCGATCGGCGCCAAGACCGTGATCGGACAGGAATGCACGATCTCCGCCTATCACCGGGTGCGGATCGGCGAGCAGTGCGTGATCGCCGACCGCACGATGTTCATCGACTTCGATCACGGCACGGTCGAGGTCGAGCGCCCGATCCGCCAGCAGGGCATCTACAAGCGCGACGTGATCGTCGGCTCCAACGTCTGGATCGGCTACGGCGCGTGCGTCCTGCGCGGCGTGAGGGTGGGCGACAACGCGGTGATCGGGACGAACTCGGTGGTCACCACCGATGTACCCGCCAACGCGGTGGTCGGCGGGATCCCCGCGCGGGTGCTGCGGATGCGCGACGCGCCGCGAGAGCTTCGCTGGCCGAACCCAGTTGACCCATCGTGAGCGCGGCGAGGCGTCGCCGCCTAAGCGTCGCTGGATGCCGCCGAGCGGGCTGGGGTGAGCTGGCCGTAGATGGCCGCCGTCTGGGCGGCGACGTCGGCCCAGTCGAAGCGCAGCACGTGCTCGGAGGCCTCCGCGATCAGCCGGTCGCGAAGCGGCTCGTCGGTCAGCACCCGTTCGACCATCTCGCCGAGCGAGTCGGGATCGCGGGAGCGGAAGCGGAGCCCGACCTCGTTGTGCGGCACCACCTCGCGTAGCCCGCCGGTGTCGGAGACGATGCACGGGCAGTTGGAGGCCATCGCCTCGAGCGCGACGAGCCCGAACGGCTCGTAGATCGAGGGCACCACGCAGACGTCGGCGATCCGGTAGAGGGAGTGCAGCACGTCGTCGCCGATCCAGCCGAGGAAGGTGCCGTGATCCGTCAGCCCGAGGTCAACCGCCTGGCGTCGCAGCTCGTGCTCGTGCGTGCCCGACCCTGCGACCAGGAAGCGCGTCCCGGGGATCGCCGCGATCAACCTCGGCATCGCCTCGAGCGCGAGCTGGAAGCCCTTCTCGTAGACCAGCCGGCCGATCAGCAGCACGAGCTTCTCGCCGGGCTCCGCGAACTCCCCGCGTAGCCGCTCGAGCTCCGCCCAGCCCGGTGTCGGGAGGTCCTCGGGGTCGATCCCGTTGGGGATCACCTCGACGCGCTCGTCGGCGATCCCGAAGATGTCGGCGATCTGCTCGCGCATGTAGAAGGAGCAGGCGATGACGCGATCGGCTCGGTTGGTGATCCAGCGCTCGACGCCGTGGATGTGCGACTGGGGGTGCTTGTCGACCCAGCCTTGGTGTCGGCCGTGCTCGGTGGCGTGGATCGTCGCGACAAGTGGAGCGTCGAAGCGTCGCGCGAGGTGATGGCAGGCAGTCGCGACCAGCCAGTCGTGGCCATGGACGACGTCGAAGTCGAAGCGGTCGCCGAGCTCAACGCCGGCGGCCAGCATGTCCGCGTTCATGCGCTCGACCCAGGCGACGAACTCGCCGAGATCGGTCGGTCGGGTCGGCTCGCGGACGCGGTGGATGTGGACGCCGCGACCGAGCTCCTCCGGTTGCTCCTCGCCGCCGCGGCTCAACACGTGGACCTCGACCCCCCGCGCGGCGAGGTTCTCGGCAAGCTTGCGGACGTGACGCGCGAGCCCGCCTTCGATCAGCGGCGGGTACTCCCAGCTCAGGATCAGGACACGGGTCAATCTACGGCTCTAGAAG
>JACDBR010000043.1 GCA_013694825.1 Solirubrobacterales bacterium | reverse complement strand
ACACGCTTCCGGGCCCACGCCGAGCGCGGTTCCGCGTTCAAGCTCTGGCTGCGCTACGCCAAGCCCAGCCGCGGACGAATCATCGTCGACGGCGGTGCGGCAAGGGTGCTGCGGGAGCGCGGCTCGAGCCTGCTTCCGGTCGGAGTCGTCGGGGTCGAGGGCGAGTTCTCGGCCGGCGACGCGGTCGAGGTCGTCGCCGACGACGGCGTGGTCGGCAAGGGGATCGCCAATTACTCGGCCAGCGAGCTGACCCGGATCGGCGGCCTGCGCTCCTCGGAGGTGACGGCGATGATCCCCGACGCAGCCGAGGAGGCCGTGCACCGCGACTACTTCGTGCTGACTTAGGGCACGTGATCCGGCCCGCCCGGCCAAGGGCGCTACCAACTCGGCGGAATGGCGACGCCGCGGCCCTGGCGAGATGGATCGTCAGCTGCGGCTACGCTAGATCGCCATGGCACTCGCGGTGGAGAGCGTCGCAGCGGTCGCCGAGCGTGCCAAGCGCGCCTCGCGGGTGCTTGCGCGTGCCGACGCCGAGACCCGAAACAACGTGCTCGAGTCGGTCGCGCGGCTCTTGGGCGAGCGCTCGGAGGAGATCCTCGCAGCCAATCGCGCCGATCTCGCCGATGACCGCGCCTCCGGGCTGAACTCCTCGCTGCGCGATCGCCTCGCGTTGAGCGGCGAGCGAGTCGAGGCAATGGCCGCCGGTGTCCGCGCGATCGCCGCGCTCGAGGACCCGGTGGGCGAGGAGATCGAGTCTCGAGTGCTGCCGAGCGGCCTGAGGCTTCGGAAGCTCCGCGTGCCGCTGGGCCTGGTCGCCGTCGTCTACGAGGCGCGTCCGAACGTGACGATCGACTGCGCCGCGCTGACGATCAAGAGCGGCAACGCGATCATCCTGCGTGGCTCGAGCTATGCCGCTCACTCCAACTTCGCCCTCGCCGCCGTCGTTGCCGAGGCGCTGGCCGAGGCCGGGGTGCCGGCCGAGGCGGTCGCGCTGCTCGAGGGCGGCCGCGAGGACCTGACGGAGCTCGCGACGCTCGACGGGCTGGTCGATCTGATCATCCCGCGCGGAGGCGAGGGGCTGAAACAGGCGCTCAAGCGCGTTGCGACGGTGCCGGTGATGTACGCGGCCTCGGGCAATTGCCACGTCTACGTCGACTCAGCGGCCGATCTGGAGATGGCCAAGCGGATCATCCTCAACGCGAAGCTGAGCCGTCCCGGCGTCTGCAACGCGGCTGAGAGCCTGTTGGTGCACGCGTCCGTCGCGGAGGACTTCCTGCCCGGGACGCTCGCCGAGCTCGGCGCCGCGGGTGTCGAGCTGGTCGGCGACGAGGCGGTCGCGTCGGCGGCGGCCGGCATCGCGGTCGGCCGGGCGAGCGAGAGCGATTGGGCCTCGGAGTTCCTCGACCTGAAGCTCGCCGTCGGCGTCGTCGACTCGCTCGAGGACGCGATCGAGCACGTCAACCGCTACGGCTCGGGCCACTCGGAGGCGATCGTGACCGGCTCCGATCGGGCCGCGCTCGAGTTCACCGAAGGCGCCGATGCTGCCGCCGTCTACGTCAACGCCTCGACCCGCTTCACCGATGGCTTCGAGTACGGGCTCGGCGCCGAGGTCGGCAACTCGACCCAGAAGCTGCACGCGCGCGGGCCGATCGGGCTGCGCGAGCTGATGACCACCAAGTACGTCCTCCGCGGCGAGGGCCAGGTCAGGGAGTAGGCCCGTCGCGAAGGACGGCGCGAAGCTCGGTGTGCTGGGGGGCGCCTTCAACCCTCCCCACATCGGTCATCTCGTGCTCGCCGCCGAGGCAGCGAGCGAGCTGGGCCTGGACCGGGTGCTGCTGGTTCCCTACGGCGAGGCGCCGCATCGCGGCATCGAGCCGGAGCCCGGGGCGGAGCTGAGGCTGGAGATGGTCCGCCTGGCAGTCGAAGGGGACGAGATGCTCGAGGCGAGCGATGTCGAGGTCTGCCGCGACGGCCCGTCCTTCACCTTTCGTACCCTTGAGCTCTTGCACGACGAGCTGCCAGGCGACGAGCTGACCTTCATCCTGGGGGCCGACGCTGCTGCCGGGCTGGAGTCGTGGCGCGAGCCGCGCCGCGTGATCGAGCTGGCGCGTCTGGCGGTCGCATCCCGGCCGGGCACGGTGCTCGACGAGGCTGAGGCGGTGCTCGAGCGGCTCGACGCGCTGGGGCGCACCGACGTGATTCGGATGCCCGAGATCGGCGTCTCGTCGACCCGGATCCGCCGCAGGGTCGCCCGCGGGCGACCGATCCGCTATCTGGTTCCCGACCCGGTCGGCGAGCTGATCGCCGCGAGGAGGATCTACGAGTGAGAGCGACGAGCCGGCGAGAGGCCGGCGAAGCGGCCGGAGTGGCGGCTGAGGAGCAGGCTCGTGCGGGCGCCGAGGGGCGGGCCGGCGAGGACGTCGACGACCGCCCCGCAGCGGGCGAACGGCAAGTTGAGCCCAGAGAAAGCGCGGACGAGTCGGCGGTGACCGTGGAGCCGCGGCCCGCGCCCGAGCGATCGGTTGACCTGGCGCGGCGGATCGCCGCGATCGTCGACGCCAAGCAGGGCGTCGACCTGGTCGCGATCGACGTCGGCGGGCTGGTCTCCTACACGGACGTGCTCGTTATCGGAACGGCGCGCAACGAGCGCCTCGCGCGCGCAATCTACGAGGACGTTCGGTTGCAGCTCAAGCATCAGGACGGCCTGCTGCCGGCGCGAGTCGAGGGCGAGCGCGACGCGGGTTGGATATTGGTCGACTACCTCGATTGCGTCCTGCACCTCTTCCTGCCCGAGCTGCGCGAGCGCTACAGGCTCGAGCACCTCTGGGGGGAAGCGCCGCGGATAAAGCTGGGATCGACCGAGCAGGTCGCGGCCGGCTGAGCGGGTCTCACCGCGGTTGACCGGGTGGCGAGGCGCCGGTTTCGTCCGACGCGGCTCTTAGCGTTGGCGGCATGGTGAGCTTTAGATTCAGACGGGCACTGCTGGGTTACAACCGCGCCGACGTCGACCAAGCGATCGGCTCCTCGGCCGCCGAGCTTCGCAACGCCGATCGGCGGGCCGACAAGGCCGAGTCGGCGCTGTCCGAGGTCCGCGGGGAGCTCGACCACAGCCGCTCCGGCCTGCTCGAGTCGCGGCGCGAGGCGGACGCTCGAGCCGGCCGCGTGCGAGAGCTCGAGGCCGTGGTGAGCTGGCTTGCCGATCGGGTGGTCGATCGGGAGCGCGAGCTTCGCACGGTTCGAGACGAGCTGAGTCGGGATCGCTGGGGCGACCCGGAGCGAGGACTTGCGAAGCGGACGCCCGCAACGGG
>JACDBR010000035.1 GCA_013694825.1 Solirubrobacterales bacterium | reverse complement strand
ATCGAGGCGTGGCGAAAGCCCCGCTGGGCGCCCTCCTCGAGCATCGGCTCGAACAGGCTGCCGCAGCCCGGGGTGCCGTGGTGAGAGACGACGAGCGCGCCGTTGTCCGGGCCGCCGAGCGCGAACTCGAGCCGGCGCCCATCGGCGCTCGTCAGGTGATGGGTCGGCGCGCTCACTCGCGGAGCCTCCCGCCGAAGGCCCGCCGGGCTGCGAAGGCGAGCACGGCGAGCAGGCTGGCGAGCGCCGAGGCGACGAGGATCGCCGCCTTCGCCTCGGCGAGCTCGGCGCCGCTGAAGGCGAGGTCGGAGATGAAGATCGCGACCGTGAACCCGATTCCGGCGACCAGGCCGAGCGCCGGGAGCGCGGAGAAGCCGATCCCCTCCGGCAGTCGCGCGCCGGCCAGCCGCACGGCTGCGAAGCTCGCCAGGAAGATCCCCAGCGGCTTGCCCACCAGCAGGCCGACGAGGATGCCAAGGCCGAGCGGCTCGGTGAACACGGCCCCCAGCACGGAGGCCGAGAGCGGGATGCCAGCGTTGGCGAGCGCAAACAACGGCAGGATCAAGTAGGCGCTCCAGGGGTGCAGGCGCTCTTCCATGCGGTTCAGGGGCGATGCCGCCTCGCCGGCCAGGCGGGCGACGGAGATCATCGTTCCCTCCTCGACCTCGGCGTCGTCCGTGCGCTCGAGCTCATCGAGGTCCTCGGCGATCACGCGGGCGGTCGGATCGGGCCGATGAAAGGGCCGCGACGGGGTCAAGAAGCCCAGGATCACGCCGGCGATAGTCGCGTGCACCCCGGATTCGAAGACCGCCACCCAGAGCACCGCGGCCGCCGCGACGTAGGCGGCGAGGTGGCGGATCCCGACCCGCGACATCAGCCATACGGCCAGCGACAGGCCCGCCGCCACCGCCAGCCAGGCCAGCGAGAGGTCGTCGGTGAAGAACAGCGCGATCACGACGATCGTGCCGATGTCGTCGACGATCGCCACCGTCAGCAGGAAGGACCGCAGGCCGCCCGGCGCCATCCGGCCGATCGTCGCGAGCAGCGCGAGCGCGAAGGCGACGTCGGTGGCAATCGGGATCGCCCAGCCGCTGGGGCTCCCGCCCTCCCCCATGTTCAAGAGCAGGAAGAGCAGCGCCGGAAGGATCATCCCGCCGATCGCGGCGGCGATCGGAGCCGCCGCCACGCGCCGGTCGCTGAGGTCGCCGAACAGGACCTCGCGCTTGACCTCGAGCGAGATCAGGAAGAAGAAGATCGCCATCAGCAGGTCGTTGACCCAGTCGCGCAGGCTCTCGGTGAGCTCGAGAGAGCCCGCTGTCAGCGAGATCTCGGTGCCCCAGAAGCCCTCGTAGCCCTCAGCCGAGACGTTGGCCCAGATCAGCGCCGCCACCGCGGCGAGCAGCAGAACCGAGCCGCTACCGGCCTCGACGCTGAGGAAGCGCTCAACCGGCCGCACGAGGCGCCGCGGAACCGGCTGGTCGGAGCGAAGCCAGGGTCTCGGAAAGCTCTCCGGGACACGGAGCCCGCGACCGCCGTACGGGTCGGTCACGAAGCCTCGGCCGACGCAGCGCAGCTCACTCGGCGAGCCTAGTAGACCCCGGCCGCCTCTACCCAGACCCGCTCTCTCGGACCCGTGAGCCGGCAAGCGGCGGCCTCACCCTCGAGTGCTCGCGGAACCACTCGATCGTCAGTCCGAGCCCCTCCCGCAGGCCGACCCGCGGCGCCCAGCCGGTCAGCGCGGCGAGCTTCGAGGCGTCGACCCATTGCGAGTCGATCTCGCCGCTGGGATTGGCGGGCCCGAGGACCTCCGGCTCGACGCCCGTGCCGGAGAGCTCGGCGATCGTCGCGACCACCTCGCCGACTGAGTGCGGCTCGCCGCCGCCGGCGTTGAACGCCTCTCCCCTGCCCGCGCCGGCGCCGAGCGCATCGGCGATCGCCAGATAGGCGGTGACCGCATCGCTCACGTAGAGCAGGTCGCGGCGCGGGCTGCCGTCGGAGCGAAGCACCGGCGGGCGGCCTTCGAGCGCGGCGCAGACCGCCTCGGGGACTAGCCGCGACCAGTTCGTGTCGGCGCCGCCGTAGAGGTTGGCGAACCTCGTCACGGCGACGGGCAGACCGTAAGAGCTCCAGTAGCTGCGCGCGATCAGGTCGGCGGCGGCCTTCGAGACCTCATACGGAGCCGACGGGCGAAGCGGCTGGTCCTCGCGGTAGGGCAGCTCGGGCTGGGCGCCGTAGGCCTTGTCGGAGGAGGCGACCACCACCCGCCCCGCGCCCTCGCGCCGGCAGGCCTCGAGCAGCAGCCAGGTGCCGCGGACATTGACGTCGAGCGTCTCCGCCGGATCGCTCGCCGCGACGCCGACCAGAGTCTGGGCGGCGAGGTGGAAGACGGCCTCGGCGCCGTTCACCGCCCGGGCCAAGGCCTCGCCGTCGCGCAGGTCGCCCTCCAGCTCCTCGACCTCGTCGCTCAAGCCCAGCAGCTCGAGCGCCGAGCTGCGCCCTGCCGCGAGCGGCGAGCGGTCGAGCGCCACGACCTCGTCGCCCCGCTCCAGCAGCCCGCGCGCCAGCCAAGCGCCCGCGAACCCACGGGCACCGGTGACGAGTGCCCTCATTCCGCGCGCCCTGCGTTGGGTACGGTCCCCGCGTCGCCCGCCAGGGCCGTGCCGCTCGCGGGCGACGTCGGGCTCTCCCAGACGGCCCAGGGCGCGGAGCCGGCTCGCCAGAGGTCATTCAGCATCACGGCGTCCTTGTAGGTGTCCAGGCAATCCCAGAACCCGGTGTGCTGGAAGGCGTGGAGCTCGCGCTCGGCGGCGAGACGGCGCAGCGGGTCCTGCTCGAGCACGCTGGTCGGCTCGAGGTAGTCGACGAAGCCGGGCTCGAAGCACTGGAAGCCGCCGTTGACCCAGCCCTCGAGCCGAGGCTTCTCGTCGAAGCGGCGCACGAGGCCCCGCTCGTCTATCTCGGCGAAGCCGAACTGCGAGAAGGGGCGGACGACGGTCACCGTCGCCAGGTCACCGTGCTGGCGGTGGAAGGCCAGCAGCGCGCCGAGGTCGATATCGGCCACTCCGTCGGCATAGGTAACGCAGAACGTGCCGGCGGCCCGAAGCCGCTCGCCCGCCGCGGCGAGCCGGCCTCCCGTCGGCGTCTCGAGGCCGGTGTCGACGCACTCCACCTCGATCCCGTCGGGCCACGTGGCGGCGGCGGCGAAGCTCTCGATCTGATCGCCCAGGTAGCCCGTCAGCAGCAGGAACCGTCGCAGGCCCTGGGCGGCATAGATCCTGACCACGTGCCAGAGGATCGGCATCGCCCCGATCTCAACCAGCGCCTTGGGGATCGCATGCGTCCTCTCCTGCAGCCGGGTCCCCCTGCCGCCACAGAGGATCGCGACCGGGATCTCGGCGAGCTCAGTGCTGGGCGCCACCGGCGACCGCGGGCAGGATCGTCACCTCGTCGCCGTCGGAGAGCTCGGTATCGAGGCCGTCCTGGAAGCGGATGTCCTCGCCCGAGACGTAGACGTTGACGAAGCGCCGCAGTGTCCCGTCCTCGGTGATCCGCTCGCGTAGGCCGTCGTGCTCGTCGAAGACCGAGTCGAGGGCCTCACCGACGGTCGACCCCTCAACCTCGAGCTCGCCCTCTCCCCCGGTCGCGGTGCGAAGCTGTGAGGGGATCTTGACCGTGACGCTCATCCGGCGCGAGACCCTACCTAAGAGCTCGCGGACTGGGCCAGGCTCGCTTCGACGACCCGCTCGAAGGACTCGACGCCCGGCTCGATGCGGTGCATCGCGAAGCTCTCGCGGTTCGCGTCGAGCGTCTTCAGCCCCTCGCCGGTGATGTAGGCGACCACTCGCTCGGAGCGGTCGATGTCGCCGCGCTCGGCCAGCTTTTGCAGCGTCGCGATCGTCACCCCTCCCGCCGTCTCGGTGAAAATCCCCGTGGTCTCGGCGAGCAGTCGGATTCCGTCGCGGATCTCCTCGTCGCTCACCTGGTCGACCCCGCCGCCGCTCCGGGCGGCGAGCTCGAGCGCGTAGGGACCGTCGGCGGGGTTGCCGATTGCGAGGCTCTTGGCGATCGTGGCGGGTCGCTGCGGGCGACAGACGTCCCAGCCCTGCGACCAGGCCTCGGCGACCGGGCCGCAGCCTTCGGCCTGAGCTCCGTTGAAGGCCGGCAGTTCGCCCTCGACGAGCCCGAGGTCGAGCCACTCGCCGAAGCCCTTGGCGATCTTCGTGAACAGCGAGCCGGAGGCGATCGGGCAGACGACCCTGTCGGGTAGCTGCCAGCCGAGCTGCTCGGCGGTCTCGTAGGCGAGCGTCTTGGAGCCCTCGGCGTAGTAGGGGCGGAGGTTGACGTTGACGAAGGCCCACGGCCGAGCCTCGCAGAGCTCGGTGCAGAGGCGGTTGACGTCGTCGTAGCTGCCGTCGACGCCGACCAGCTCGGTGCCGTAGATCGCCGTCGCGAGCAGCTTCTGCTCCTCGAGATCGGCCGGCACGAAGACGTAGGAGTCGAGGCCGGCGGCCGCCGAGTGGGCGGCGACGGCGTTGGCGAGGTTTCCGGTCGACGCACAGGCGATCGTCTCGAAGCCGAGCTCGACCGCCTTGGCGATCGCGACCGCGACGACGCGGTCCTTGAAGGAGTGGGTCGGGTTGGCGGCGTCGTTCTTGACGTAGAGCTCGTCGATCCCGAGGCGCTCGGCCAGCCGCTCGGCGCGGACCAGCGGCGTCATCCCCGGCTGCAGCCGGTCGCGCGGGCGCTCGGCGAAGGGCAGGAAGTCGGCATACCGCCAGATCCCGTCGGGCCCGGCCTGGATCTTTCGCTTCGCCTCGCGGGCGTCGAGCGACCCCCCGAGCTCGTAGGCGACCTCGAGCGGACCGAAGCACTGGTCGCAGACGTAGAGCGCCTCGGCAGGGAACTCCGTCCGGCATTCCCTGCAGCGCAGACCTGTGATTGCCATTTCCCGACGACCTCCTCTGGCTCGCGTCTTCGAGCCGAAAAAAACCTTCACCCAGTGAGCGAAGGTCCGGTCCTCGGGCTTCACTCACATCTCCCAGGCATCTCACCTGCTGGAATTGGCACCCTCTCCCCACGGCTTGAAAGCCTCTTGGGGGGGTTGCCGGGGTATCTGCGGGCCAGTCCCTCCACCCCTCTTGATGTGGCGTATGTGAGGCGGACGATAGCGGACGGTCCTGCGCTTCGCGTAACCTCCGGATCGGACCGATGGCCGAGACGACGCACAGCGAGCTCAACGATGCCGAGCCTTCCGAAGCCGAGGCTGCGCCGCCCCCTGCGCAGCCGCCTGCCCGCCCAGCCGGCTGAGGCCGACCGAGCACCGCAGGTCGAGATCGTCGACGGGCCCGGCCTTCGCTGGGTCAACATCCAGCGCCCCGGCTCGCTCGAGGCGGCCTGGATCTCCGAGCAGTTCGACTTCCACGCCCTCGACATCGAGGACGTGCTGTCGCGCAACCAGCGGCCGAAGATCGATGAGTACCCCGACTACCTGTTCATCGTCTTGCACTTCCCGGTCTTCGACCGCAACGTCGGGCGGCTGAACGCGGGCGAGCTCGACATCTTCGTCGGCCCCGACTTCCTCGTTACGATCCCCAATTCGCCGCTGCAGCCGGTCGAGTACCTGTTCGAGCGCGTGCGGGCGAAGGAGGAGCTGCGCGACAACCTGTTCACGCGCGGCTCGGGCTACCTGCTCTACAGGATCGTCGACGACGCCTTCGACTACTGCTTTCCGATGCTGCGCAAGATGGGCAACAAGCTCGACGCGCTCGAGGACACGATCTTCGAAGGGCGCTCGGAGGAGGTGGTGCGCGACATCTCCAACGTCAAGCAGGAGATCATCAACTTCCGCAAGGTGATCCGCCCGCAGCGCGCCGTGCTGCGCGACCTCGAGAACGTCAAGCGGCGCTTCCTCGCTCCCGAGTACGACCTCGAGATCTACTTCGACGACATCGTCGACTCCCACGAGCGGATCTGGGACATGCTCGAGAACTACAAGGAGGTCGTCGAGGCGCTCGAGGACACCAATGAGTCGGTGATCTCCCACCGCGTCAACGACATCCTGCGCGTCCTGACCTCGATCAGCGTGATCGTCCTGCCGCTGACCCTGATCGCCAGCATCTGGGGGATGAACGTCGCCGTCCCCGGCGAGGGCGACGACACCGCCTTCTACATCGTCGTCGGCGCGATGGTCGCGCTGCTGCTGGGGATGGCTACGTACTTCCGGCGGCGGGGCTGGCTGTAGGGCGCATTTCACCCCACCCCCGGTGTCCGGGGGGCGCAACCGCCTTCGCGTCCTCGACTTCGAGCTTGTGTCCCTCAGGGGGTGCCAAGTCGACATCTCGAGCCGCCGCGCCGACCTGACTTCGAGCTTGTTGCCCTCATAGGGCATGAAGTCGACGGTCCGGCCGCGAGCGCGGTCGGCGGCTGCGAGGCGGCATCTGGAAGGATGCCGCGGTGTGGCAAGCGAACGCATCTGGGCGCCGTGGCGCCTCGCCTACGTGACTGACGCCGCCAAGGACTCCGAGCCTGACTGCATCTTCTGCGCCAAGCCGCGGGCCGGCGACGACGAGGCGAACCTGATCGTCCATCGCGGCGAGCACGCCTTCGTGCTGCTGAACCTCTACCCGTACACGAACGGGCACCTGATGATCGCCCCCTACGAGCACGTCGGGGCGCTCCAGCAGGTCCCCGCCGAGACGACCGCCGAGCTGATGGCGCTCGCCCAGCGGGCGATGAGCGTGCTCGAGCGCAAGTACTCGCCGCACGGCTACAACGTCGGCTTCAACCAGGGCCGGGTCGCCGGCGCCGGGGTTGAGCACCACATCCACATGCACGTGGTCCCTCGCTGGGGTGGCGACAACAACTTCATGCCCGTGCTGGCCGACACACGGGTCATGCCTCAGACGCTCGAGCAATCCTTCGAGGGTCTGCGGGGGGAGTTCTAGGTGGCGATCGCCGACCCGCAGGTATTCAAGGCCTACGACATCCGCGGCATCCACGGCGAGCAGATCGACGACGAGGACGCCTACGCGATCGGCCGCGCCTACGCACGCGTGCTCGCCGAGCTGCGCTCGAAGCCGAGCTCCGAGCTGCGAGTCGGCCTCGGTCGCGACATGCGCCTCGAGGCGCCGAGCTTCTCCGAGCGCTTCCGCGACGGGCTCGTCGCCGAGGGCTGCGCCGTGATCGACGCCGGTCAGATCGCGACGGAGATGCTCTACTTCCTCGTCGGCACGCGGGAGCTCGACGGCGGCGCCGTGATCACCGCCTCTCACAACCCGAAGGGCTACATCGGCGCCAAGCTGGTCCGCGAGGGCGCGCTGGCCCTCTCCGGCGAGGCCGGGATCGGCGACATCCGCGACCTGGTCGCTGCCGGCCTGCCCAACGACGCGCCCGGCGGGGGCTCGGTAGAGGCTGTCGCCGACCTGTTCGCCGAGTTCCACGACTACGCCACCGGCCTGATCGACGTCGGCGCGGTCAAGCCGCTGAAGGTCGTAGTCGACGGCGGCAACGGAATGGCCGGTCCGATGGTCGGCCCGCTGCTCGATCGCATGGGCCTCGACCTGCAGACGACCTGCTGGGAACCTGACGGCGAGTTCCCCGACCACGAGCCCAACCCGATGCTGCCCGAGAACCGCGAGTTCGTGATCGAGCGGGTCCGCTCGGAGGGCGCCGACCTGGGGATCGCCTGGGACGGCGACGCCGACCGCTGCTTCTTCATCGACTCCGACGGCGAGTTCGTCGACGGCGACTTCCTGACCGCGCTGCTGGCCCGCCAGGTGCTCGAGAAGGACCCTGGCGCGACGATCCTCTACGACGTCCGCGCCAGCCGCGCCGTGCGCGACACCGTCGCCGAGCTCGGTGGCCGCTCGGACGTAAACCGCGTCGGCCACGCCTTCTTCAAGCTCGGCCTGCGCGAGCAGAAGGCGGCCTTCGGCGGCGAGGTCTCCGGCCATTACTACTTCCGCGACTTCTGGTGCGCCGACTCGGGAACGCTGCCGGCGCTCTACGTGCTCGAGCTGCTCTCCAAGGACACGCGCACGCTCGCCGAGATGGTCGGCGAGTATCGCTCGCGCTACTTCATCTCGGGCGAGATCAACTCCGAGGTCGGCGACCAGGAGGCGAAGATGAGTCAGCTCGCCGAGCGCTTCGCCGATGGCGAGGTGAGCAAGCTCGACGGGATCTCGGTCGACTACGAGGACTGGCACTTCAACGTCCGGCCGTCCAACACCGAGCCGTTGCTTCGGCTCAACCTCGAGTCGCTGGTCTCGCGCGAGGACATGGAGCGCCGCCGCGACGAGCTGCTCGAGCTGATCCGCTCTTGAGGAGCGAGTCGGACGGGCCCGGCGGGGCGAATGCGCCCGCGGAGCCGGACGCGCGTGCGGAGCGCTCGCGCGAGGCGGCCAACGAGGCCGCGCTGGCGCGGATGCGCGAGCAGGGCATCGTCAGGCTGCGGGTGCCGACCCCGTTCGCGGTCGGGCGAGTCAACTGCTACCTAATCGAGGACGACCCGCTGACCCTGATCGACGCCGGGCCGAACTCCGGCAAGGCGCTCGACGAGCTCGGGCGCCAGCTCGCCGAGGCCGGCCACCGGGTGGAGGACCTCGAGCTGATCGTGATCAGCCACCAGCACATCGACCACCTCGGCCTGGTCGACGTCATCCGCCGGCGATCGGGAGCCGAGGTCGCGGTCATCGCCGAGGCGGTCGACTACGTCGAGAACTTCGGCGCCGACGCCGAGCGAGACGACGAGCACTCGGCCGCGCTGATGCGCCGCTACGGGGTTCCCGATGATCTCGTGGAAGCGCTTCGAAGCGTCTCCGGAAGCTTCCGCGGCTGGGGGGCCGCGACTCGAGTCGACCGGCCGCTCCAAGACGGCGGTGAGCTGGCGCTTCGCGACCACCGCTACGAGGTCCAGCTGCGCCCTGGCCACAGCCCCTCCGACACGCTGTTCTGGGATGCCGAGCGCTCGACGCTGATCGCCGGCGACCACCTGATCGCCCACATCTCCTCGAACCCGCTGCTCTCCCGACCGCTCGACGGCTCCTCCGAGCGCCCGAAGGCGCTCGTCAACTACCTCGGCTCGATGCTTCGAACCCGCGAGCTCGACGCCGAGCTCGTGCTGCCGGGACACGGCTACCCGATCACCGACCACCGGCGGCTGATCGACGAGCGCTTCGAGGGCCACCGCCGCCGGGCAGCCAAGCTCGAGGCGCTGATCGCGGCGGAGACTCGAACCCCGTACGAGCTGGCCCAGGCGATCTGGGGCAACGTCGCCGTGACGCAGGCCTTCCTCACCCTGTCGGAGGTGGTCGGCCACGTCGACCTGCTGATCGACGCCGGCCGGGTCCGCGAGCGAGTCGAGGGCGAGGTCGTCAGCTTCGAGCACACCGGCGGCGAGGCGGACATCCCCTTGCTGGGCGCGGATACGCGGGCGGGGCCGCTGGGTAGGCTCGACGCATGAAGCCCGCCCCGCTGACCGAAGCGCCTCCCGCCCCGGCCGCCGCTGCTTTCCCGTCGGACTCGCGGCCGGCCCGCAGGCGGGTCGAGAAGAAGCGGATGCTGATCATCGTCAACCCGTACGCGACGACCGTCTCGGACCGGCTCAAGAACCTGGTCGTCTACGCACTCCAAGGCCGCTTCGAGGTCGAGGCTGTCACGACCGAAGCTCAGAATCACGCCACCGAGATCTGCCGCGAAGCGAAGACCGGCGACTTCGACGTCGTCGTCGCCTTCGGTGGCGACGGAACCCTGAACGAGGTCGCCAACGGGCTCGCGGGGACCGAGATCCCGGTCTCGATCCTGCCCGGCGGCTCGACCAACGTCGTCGGGCGCACGCTCGGGATCCCCAACGACGTGGTCGATGCAACCGAGCACCTGCTCGCCCTCGCCGAC
>JACDBR010000024.1 GCA_013694825.1 Solirubrobacterales bacterium | reverse complement strand
GATCGCCGCCCTGGAGTCGCTGGGACAGTTCAGCGTGCTTGGCGAGACGACCGACGAGCTCGAGGCCCTGCCCGAGGGCGGCTACGACGCCGGCGAGAAGCAGCTCGAGCAGCAGCTCGAGCAGCAGGCCGAGGAGATCCTCGAGGACACCGAGGCCGCCGACGTCACCGGCAGCGACCAGCCGAAGGTGGGTGGCTGATGGCCGAGGTCGTCCGCAAGAACTGGCGCCCGACCCTCGCGCTCTTCGTGATGATCCTGTTCGCGCTCGGGGTCACCTATTACATCCTCCAGGAGCAGCGGCTGCGGATACCGATCCTCGAGGAGAAGCCGTTCACGCTGAAGGCCGAGATGGCCGACGCCGGCGCGGTGGTCGCCGGCCAGGGTCAGGCGATCCGCGTCGCCGGCGTCAAGGTCGGCGAGGTCTCCGAGATCGAGCTCGACGACGGGCTCGCCGTCGTGAGCTTCGAGTACGACCGCGACTACCTGCCGATCTACCAGGACGCGACGCTGTTGCTGCGCCCGCAGACCGGCCTCGAGGACATGTTCTTCCAGCTCGACCCCGGCACCGAGGGCGCCGGCGAGTACGCGGAGGGCGACGTGATCTCGGTCGCCAACACCGCGCCCGACGTCGAGGTGCACGAGATCCTGGCCGCGCTCGACGCCGACACCCAGGCCTACATCCGCCTGCTCCTGGTCGGCGCGGGCGAGGGGCTCGAGGGGCGCGACAAGGAGCTCGCCGAGCTGCTTGGGGGCCTCGGGCCGCTGAACCGCGACTTGGCGGTCCTCAACTCGAAGGTCGCCGAGCGCAAGGAGAACCTCTCGCGTCTGGTGCACAACTTCAACCAGCTGACGGCGACCGTCGGGCGCTCGAACGAGGAGCTGACTCGGCTCCTCCAGGGCTCGAACTCGGCGCTGGGGCGAATCGCGAGCGAGGACCCCGACGTCCAGGCGGCGATCGCCCGACTGCCGGGCACGCTGGCGACGGCCGAGAGCACGCTCAACGAGTTGAGCCAGTTCGCCGCCGTGCTCGGACCGACGACCAACGACCTCCGCCCCTTCGCGCGCAACCTCGACGGCCTCAACGACTCGGTCAGGCAGCTCGCCGCCTCGACGACGCCGGTGATCCGCGACGAGATCCGGCCCTTCGTCCGCCAGGCGCGCGAGCCGATCGACGACCTGCGCACCGCCGCGACGCGTTACTCGGCGGCAGCGCCCCGGCTGACCGCGTTCATGCGGGAGCTCAACGGGCTCGGCAACATGGCCGCCTTCAACCCGCGCGGGGCCGAGGACTGCCCCGGCGACGTCTGCGCGCCCGGCCGCGACGAGGGCTACCTCTACTGGCTCGGCTGGGTGGGCCACAACGGCAACTCCGTGTTCGAGACCCAGGACGCGACGGGGATCATCCGCCGCCTCTACGCGACGTTCGACTGCGGCCAGGTCGCGACGTTCTTCCGCCAGACCGGCGCGCCCGACACGATCCCGGGGCTCGGCGATTTCTACGACGAGCTGATCGCCGAGGTTGGGTGCACGTGATGAGGGACGCTGAGGCATGAACAAGCAGGCGCCATCGCTCGGCCGCATCCTGATCGCCGTCGGCTTCACGCTGTCGTGCTTCGGGCTGATCCTCTTCCTCTGGGTCGCCTTCGGCGGGCCGATTCCGCTCAAGGCCGAGAGCTACCGGATCACCGCCTACTTCCCCGAGGCGACGCAGCTCGCCGTCGAGTCCGACGTGCGGATCGGCGGCGTCTCGGTCGGCAAGGTCAAGGCGGTCGACCTCGCCCCGATCGACATGCGGGTCAACGGCAAGGACACCACCGAGGCGGAGATCGAGATCGACGCCGAGTTCGCGCCGATCGCCACCGACTCACAGGCGATCCTGCGCCAGAAGACGCTGCTCGGTGAGACCTTCGTCGAGCTGACGTCGGGAACCTCCGAAGCCACGGACGAGGACTCGCTGGCCGCGGCGCCGGTCTCGCTCGGCACGGCCGCGGCGTCCTCGTCGGACGCCGAGTCGAAGCAGATCGAGGCCCTGCCCGAGGGCGGGACGCTCGGGATCGGCCAGACGACGGAGGCCGGCCAGATCGACGAGCTCTTCAACGCGCTCGACGCCGAGACGCGGAACTCCTTCCAGGAGTGGATGGCCAACTCGGCGGTCGCGATCGATGGCCGCGCGCAGGACCTCAACGACGCGCTCGGCAACCTCGGCCCGTTCGCCTCCGACGCCTCCGACGTGCTGGCGACGTTGCGCCAGCAGCGCGTCGAGCTCAAGGGCCTCGTGCGTGACACGGGGACCGTCTTCGAGGCGCTGACCGCCGACGAGGAGGCGCTGGCTGGCGCGATTCTCGGCTCCAACGAGACCTTCGAGGCGATCGCGAGCGAGCAGCAGGCGCTCGCCGACACGTTTGCGATCCTGCCGACCTTCCAGCGCGAGAGCCGGGTCACTCTCAGGCGCCTCGACGAGTTCCAGCAGGACACGCAGCCGCTCGTCAACCAGCTGATCCCGGTCGCTCGCGACCTCTCGCCGACGCTGGCCAGCATCCGCAAGCTCGCGCCCAACCTGCGCTCGCTGTTCCCCGACCTCGACCGTCTGCGGGTCGTCTCCCAGCGCGGCTCGCCGGCGCTCTCGTCGACGATTCGCGGGCTCGACCCCGTGCTGAAGGCGCTCGACCCGTTCCTCGCGAACCTGACGCCGCTGCTCTCCTTCCTCGAGTACCAGAAGAAGACGTTCGCCGACTTCTTCACCGGCCCCTCCGCCGCGCTCGCCGGCTCGCTGCCGCGCCTCAACGGCCAGCCGGCGAGGCGCGCCTTCCTGCGACAGACCGGCTACAACAGCCCCGAGGCAGCCTCGGTTCTGCGCGAGCGGCTGGACACCAACCGCGGCAACGCCTACCTCCAGCCGGGCGCGCTCACCGGCCGCTTCGCCGTCAAGAGCGGGATCTTCGAGAGCTGGGATTGCGTCAACACCGACTTCGAGAACCCGCTCGACGGCATGGGCGACCCCGACGAGGACCCGGTCTCGCTCGGCGAGAGGCCGCCGCCCGACGTCAACAACGGCCGCAAGCCCGGCATCACCTTCGCTCCCTGCGTGATCGGCGGCGACTTCCCGAGCGAGTTCGGCGGCGAGCGCAACCCGCAGGTCTTCCAGGACCCCTAGGCCACCCGCCGCATAGGATTGCCACCGCGACCGGGGCAAGCGGCAGGGGAGAGTAGATGGCTTACTTCAAGGACGACGCGGAGGTCTACGCGACGATCGGCAAGTTGTTCGAGGACCTCGCGGTCGACGACGAGCTCGGCGAGCAATTTCGCAAGGCGAACACGATTGTCCGCTACGAGTACACGAAGCCCGACTCCGTGATCACGGTCCGCCTCCAGGAGGGCCAGCCGGGCGACGTCGACTTCGGCGAGAGCGAGATGGAACCCGAGATCACGATGAAGATGGAGGCCGACACCGCGCATCGCTTCTGGCTCGGCCAGGTCAATGTCACCGTTGCGCTGGCGCGCGGCAAGATCAAGGCCCAGGGCCCGATCAACAAGCTGCTCAAGCTCGTCCCTCTGACCAAGCCCATCTACCCGCGCTACAAGGCACAGCTCGAAGCGCAGGGCCGCGGCGATCTCGTCGAAGCTCGTTGAGCGAGTTCAAGGACTTCTTCCAGTTCGGGGCGCCGACTCGGGTCATCTCGGGCCGTGACCTGATCGAGGGCACCGGATTCGAGTTCGCCAAGGAGGGCGCAAAGCGGCCGCTGATCGTCACCGACAAGGTGCTGCGCGGGACCGGGCTCGTCGACCGCGTCGCCGAGTCGCTGAAGGCCGACGAGCTCGAGCTGGCGGGGATCTTCGACGACGTTCCCCAGGACTCCGATACGCGAGTCGTCGAGGCCTGCGCGCAGGCGGCGAAGGAGGGGGGCGCCGATTCGTTCCTCGCCGTCGGCGGGGGCTCGGTGATGGACACCGCGAAGGCCGCCGACGTGTTGTTCACGCATGGCGGCGAGCTCGCCGCGTGGGAGGGGGTCTTCGGCCTCCCGCGCGAGGACGACGGCGCCGGTCGACCGATCTCGCTGGCGCCTCTGGGCGCGATCCCGACGACCGCCGGCACCGGCTCGGAGTCGAGTCCGGTGACGATCATCAAGGACGCCGAGCGGGGGATCAAGTTCGTGATCCTCGACTGGCCGATCGCGCCGGCGCTCGCGATCCTCGACCCCGATGCGACGGCGACCCTGCCTGCACCGATCGCCGCCGCGACCGGGATGGACGCACTGACCCACGCGATCGAGGGCGTGATCTCGACCGAGTGGAGCCCGCACGGCGACGCCTATGCGCTGCACGCAATCCGGCTGATCCGCGAGAACCTCGACCGCGCCGTCGCCGACACCTCCGATGAGGAGGCGCGCGGCAACATGCTGGTCGCCGCCAACCTTGCGATCGCGCCCACGGGGCTCGGGGCGAGCGGGATCACGCACTCCATGTCGCACCCCTGCGGCGCCCGCCACGGCGTCGCTCACGGCGTCGCCAACGCGATCAACCTGCCGTGGGTGATCGAGTTCAACGCCGGCGCCGACGGCGTTGGGACCAAGCTCGCCCCGGTCGCCGAGCTGCTCGGCGTAGAGGCGACGGGCGGCGCCGAGGAGCTCGGCGCGGGTCTGGCCGAATGGGTGCGTGAGCTGGTCTCGAGGCTTGGGCTGCCGACCCGGCTCTCCCAGGTCGGCGTGCCGGAGGAGGGCATCGCGCAGCTCGCCGAGGACGCGATGGGGGAAGGGCCGACGCTGACCAACCCCCGCGAGCCGACCGAGGAGGACTTCGTCGCGCTCTACGAGAAGGCCCTCTGAGCTTGGGGCGAGCGGTCCGCCGCCGGAGACCGCCAGGGCCTCGGAGGCGTCCGCCGCCGGGAGACGGCCTACCCGTCCATGGGGGCCTTGGTGCTCGGCATCCATGCCTCGCAAGTCTCCCGTCGCCGGACCCTCCGAAGCCCCTCGAGCGGCACGGGGCGCCGAAGCGGTGAGTGCCCGGGAGCGAGCCGACGCCTGGACGGGGAGACGGTGAGCGCCCGGGGCGACGCCGAGGCTTGGGCGGAAATCGTTCGCGAGCTGGGGGGCGAGCGCGATCTGCGCTACGAGCCGATCGGAGGCATCAACGCCGCAGGCGGCCCGGCAGCGCTCTGCCCCGGCGGCACCAACCGCCTGACCGGGCAGCTCGCGCCCGACTTCTGGGGAGCGAGCTGCGACGCGATCGAGTCCGAGCAGGGTGGGTTCCTCTCCAAGGCGGTGTTGCCGGGAGCCGTGCTCGCCAAGTCCCACGTTCCCGACCTCGCCGCCGCCGTGCCGCCGTTCAACGTCGAATCGCTCGAGGCGACTCCGGAGGACCTACTCGAACGCCGCGCCTCGCGCAACAGGGTCGAGTTCGAGAGCGTCGCCTTCAACGAGCGCTTTCTCGCCACCGTCGCCGCCGGCCACGACCGCGTGGCGCTGCGCGAGACCTTCAGCCCGGTCTTCCTCGACTGGGCGGCCGGGATCGAGGCCGAGGTCGACTTCGGGGTCTCCGAGAGCCAGCTCTACTTCATGTGGCGCCTGCGCGAGCGGACCTCAGAGGAGTACCGCGCCGCGCTTGACAATGCGGGTCAGCTCTTTCGGAGAGTCCAGAGCGAGGTCTCCGAGCATGGCGACCACACCTACCCGCCCGGCCCATGGCATGCCGGGCTCGACGCCTTTCCCGACGGCACCATCCCGGGCGGCTGAGCGCGCGAGACGTTGGCGCGGGATCACCGGCCACGCGCTCGGAGATGGCCGGTGGGGCGGGGGGGGGTGCGCTAGTAGTCCGGATCGCCCGGCAGCACGATCCGGTGCGACTCGCGGCTGCCGAGGACCTTCGGCAGGATCGTCTCGACCTGCGCCCGGCGCGCGGCGTCGAACGCCTCGGCGGCGGTCGCGTGCGGGGCGAGCGCCTCGAGGTTCTTGATCGTCGGGAAGACCAGCTCGAGCTCTCCCCGTTCGCTGGAGGCGAGCGCGTCGGCCGGCGAGATCCATGCCGAGTCGACGATCTCGCGCCCGTCGATCCTCGCCTTGGCGTGGGCCGGCGCCAGCGCCAGGTAGAAGCGGGTATCGAAGCGCACCGGCACCGGCTCCGGAGTGATCCAGCGCGACCACGGCACGAGCTCGGCATCGCGGTCCAGCTCGATGCCCGTCTCCTCGGCCAGCTCGCGGATCACGCAGGCACGGTGGGCCTGCTCGGTGTCGAGCTCGCCGTCGAGCGCGTCGCCCGGCTCGACGGCCCCGCCGGGAAAGACCCAGACGCCGGGCATGAAGCGGGCCTCGTGGGTGCGCCGGCAAAGCAGGACCTCGAGCCCCGCCTCGCCGTGCTTTCGCCCCCGGCTCGCCAGGATCACGGTCGCTGCCGGACGGGCGAAGGCGGGGGCGTCGCTCACGGCGCCCAATCTAGATGACGATCCGCCTCGAGTACGCCTCGCCCGCGGTGCAGCCTTCGAGCGCCTCGGGGTTCGTTAGCCTGCGCCGCGCAGGCGCCGGGGCAGCCGCCGCCGGCGAGCGCTGAGAGAGGCGATGGAGCTTTGACGGAGACCCAGACCAAGCAGCTTTGGATGTGCACCTCGTGCGGGTTCATCTACGACCCCGACGAGGGCGACGCTGACGGCGGCATCCCGCCCGGGACCGCCTTCGAGGACATCCCCGACTCCTGGTTCTGCCCCGTCTGCGGCGCTCGCAAGGCCGACTTCGAGCCCTACGCCGAGTAGGAGCCGATCCCGCGCCCCATCCCTGAGGCGCGGAATCGACTCGTGCGCTTCGGGCGCCAGGGGATGAGCTAGGCGTCGAGCGCGAGCTCGCGGGCCCGCTTGGTCAGCAGGCTTCGGATCCAGAGCACCAGCGCGATCAGCAGCGCGATCGGGATCAGCGCCGCCGCCGCGACCAGCAGCACCCCGCCGGAGACGACCAGCACCCGGCCGGCGTCGTCGAGCGCGTCGCTGATCCCCCAGGCGCCGCCCCCCCCGTCCTTGCCGCCGATCGGCTGGCCGTTTCGCGAGATGATCGCGACGTCGACCTCGGCCAGGCGAGCCCGGCGGGCGATGTTCTGGTAGGAGGCCTGGGTCTCGGCGACCTCCTCGCGGAGGCGGTCGACCTGCGCTCGGATGTCCGCCGCCTCCTCCGGAGTCGCGGCCTCCGCGAGCTGAGCCCGAACGGCCCGCAGCTGGGTCCGGTCATCGGCGAGGCGCGCTCGCCTCGAGACGAACGGCTCGGTGATGTCGGTCGAGCCCTCGCTGAGCGCGGCGACGTTCGCCAGCCCGGAGAGGTCGTCGATCGTCGCGTCGAGCTCGCTCGAGGGGATCGCCAGCGAGAAGCGCGCCTCGGCCCGCTTGCCGCGACCGGTCACCTCGGAGGTCTCGACGATCCCGTCGTGAGCGTTGACCACGCCGACGACCCGGTTCGCCACCCCCGGGACGTCCTCGGCCGGCGCCGCCAGCGTCAGGTCGGCATCGCGCTCGAGCTTGCGCTGATCGCGGGCGGGGAGGAGCTCGCCGCCCCCTGGCAGCCGTCGCGAGAAAGGCGAGATTTTCGTCACGGATCCATTCGCGATCCCTGCGTCGTTCGTGGCGTCAAACGAACCGCCCACCCGCCCTGGCTCGGGCGCTTCCTCGATGGCGACTCCGCCGGTCTCGCCGGCTTCCGCCTGGGAGGCCGTCGGCTCCACCGGAGCGCCGGCGCTCGTGCTCGAGTCCTCCAGGGAGCTAGAGGACTCGCCGCCGCCCGACGACTCCGGCGGCGGCACTCCGGCACCGCCGTTGACCACCAGTGCCACAACCGCGACCGTCGAAGCCAGCGCGCCCGCCGAGATCGCGACCCGGCGCGGCTGCAGCG
>JACDBR010000262.1 GCA_013694825.1 Solirubrobacterales bacterium | reverse complement strand
GCCGGAGATCGAGCGCCTGCTCTCCTCACGAGCCGTCGCCGACTCGCGCTCTCCGGCCGCTGGGAGCTTCCTCGCATGAACAGCTCGCCGGTTAGCTCGACAGGCCGCGAGCAGGATGACGGCGATGCCGAGCTGCTGAAGATCAGCCAGCTCGCCGAGCGCTCCGGCGTTCCGGTGGCGACGATCCGCCACTACCTGCGCGAGCGTCTGCTGCCTGACCCCGTCAGGACCTCGCGCAACATGGCCTACTACCCGCCGGGCTTCGTCGAGCGCATTCGGCTGATCAAGCAGCTTCAGGAGGAGCGCTACATGCCGCTGCGGGTGATCCGCGACCTGCTCGCCCGAGAGGGCGACGAGCGGCTGCGCCTGGAGCTCGAGTTCGGCGACCGGATACTCGAGCGGGCGCGGGCGGCCGAGCTCGAGCGCACCCCGTCGGCCGAGGTGCTCGAGCGCTACGGCGTACCCGCGGAGGTGCTCGACCGGCTCGCCGAGCTCGGTGTGCTGACGCCCGACGAGGGCGGCTACCCGCCGTCGGACGTGCGGATCGTCGAGGCGATCTCCCGCTTTCGCACCGGCGGCTACGACGAGAGCCTCGGCTTCACCGTCTACGACACGCTGCGCTACAAGGGCGCGCTTGAGGGTCTCGTCGCCGAGGAGGTCCGGGTGCTGACCGAGCGCCTGCCCGGCCGCGTCGGGATCGAGCGCGCCGTCGAGCTGATCGAAGCCGGTGTCGAGCCGCTGAACCAGCTCGTCATGGCTTTGCACACTAAGCTGCTGGTCGCTGAGCTCGAGCGGGCGCGCGGCGAGCGGGCCTAGCTCGCCCCGCGGGCGGCGATCTCCTCGAGCAGCGAAATCGCCGGGTTGGCCTGCTCGCCGATCCCCTCGCTTCGCTGGAGATCGTCGAGCGAAAAGCTCTGGTCACCGACCGTGACGGTGTAGCCGAAGCAATCGGCGCAACCGCTCGGCTCGCCTTCTTCGAAGGCGGCGTCGAGCTCGTCCCACGGCGTCGCGGCGTGTTCGGCTCGGAGCTCCTCGAGCTCGGCCTGCCCGAGCGCGAAGCGCACCGGCCTCGATCCGCGCTCGCCGCTCTCGAGAGTCGCCGAGCCGTCAGGCCGGATCAGGAGCGTTAGGCCGATACCAGCGATGCCGCCGCCCTTCGAGTACTCGATCGTGGCGGCGCGAAGCGGGGATCGTTCCGGCGGCTCGGAGCTCCCGCCACAGCCAAGCGGTACCAGTGCCAGCGCGGTCGCGATCGTGGCGGCGAGGGCTCTGCTCATGGGGCCCCCTCTACGGCGCGGCGCCCGCTCCGTCACACCCTTGTCCCGGATCGCCCTTCGCGGGTCGCCTCGTGACCGAACCATGACCTCGTTTCTCGTCGCGTCGGCTCGGGTACTCGAGCGCCCATGAGCGACGAGACGAAGCGAAGCGGCGACACGGCCGAGGAGCACGACACCACGGCCTCGAAGTCTGAGTCGGAGGGCAAATCGGGCGGCGACTCGGCGGGCGGGCACGCGGGCAATGCCGAGCCGGGGGAGGACCCGGTCAACTCACCCGGCCCCTACGGCAACCCGGCCTCCGACGAGGAGGCCTTGCGCCACGAGCAGCAGGAGCAGGGCTAGGAGCCTTACGGGGCGAGTTCGCCGGCTTCGCCGTCGGCGCGCTCGTCCTCGTCTTCGATCTCGTCCTGGGAGACCGTGTGGTCGGCCTCGCCGTAGGTTGACTCGCGGGCCCGAGCCTGCTCGTCGATGCCCTGGTGGCTGAGCGGGTTGCCGCCGCCCTCGCCGTGCTCGGCCTGGTCGATCAGCAGCTCCTCGGACTGCTCGAAGCCCTCCGAGACACCGCCTCCTGCCTCCTCGACGGGGACGTAGGCCGGATCATCGTCCTCTCGGGCGCCTGACTCGCCGCCGATCGATCCTGCCTCCTCGGCCGCGAGGTCCGTCTGCTCGTCGACGACCGGATCGCCGCTCGGGATCTCGACATCGGGTTCGGTCTCTCTCGGGTGGTCCGTCTCTTCGAAGCTCATCGCGGCTCGACGTACCCTCGCCCACCGTGCGGAAAACCGCGCGACCCACGGGCGCTCGAGCTCCGCTGGGCTCAGCACGAGAGCACGCGAAGCGCGCCGGGTGCGACCGAGTAGGTGACCGACTCGAACTCGCCCAGGTACTCGCCGTCGGCCTCGACCTGAAGCGGCCCCGCGAGCGGCTCGATCTCGACCTGCACCACATCGGTCAAGCCACTCACGGCCGGGTGGCTGATCGCGTTGCGCCCGATCATCAGCCGCGCCGGCAGCGTCGCCAGCGTGCCGAGGCCGACTCGCCGCAGCACGGCCAGCGAGAGGCTGCCCGTGTCGAGCCCGGCGCCTTCGCAGAGGCCGACCTCGCGGCTGCCCATGTAGGTGAGCGCGCTGGCGTTCTGAACCACCAGGCCGGCGCCGTCGAGCTTGCGGCCCTCGCAGCTGACGCGCATCGTCGGCGCGCCACCGCGGAGCTCGATCGCGGCCGCGAGGGCCGAGACGGCGAACCACGATTGGCGTACGAGCGGGCGGTGGGTGACGTGGGCGTGCATCCGGCGGATCACCTCGGCGCTGAAGCCGACCGCCGAGGTGAACAGGAAGGCACGGCCGTTGACCAGCCCGAGGTCGACGGCGCGCGGGCGTGGGTCGCAAAGCGCGGCGATCACCTGGTCGGTGGCAGCGATCGGGTCGTCGGCGAGTCCGATCGCGCGGGCGAAGACGTTGGTGCAGCCGGCGGGGATCGGCGCCAGCGCCGTGCGCGAGCCCGCAAGTCCGTTTGCGGCTTCGTTCATCGTCCCGTCTCCCCCGATCACGACCACCGCCTCGGCGCCGTTGGCAGCGGCTTCGCGGCAGAGCTCGGTCGCATGGCCACGCCGATCGGTCTCGACGAGCTCGATCGGCCCCAGCTCCGAGAGCGCGAGGCGGATCGCCTCGAGCGCTTCGCCGCTCAGCGACATCGCGCGGGGGTTGGCGATCATGGGCAGCGCGCTCGGCCAGCGCACGGCCTGGGTTGAGCCGCCCCGCCCGGCAAGGCCGAGCTGCGATCGGTCGCGCTCGACCTTGGACGTCTCTAGAATGCCCGGACCGTTTTCGTGGCTGGCGCGGGGTAAAGGGAGCGTCCGGCCATCGTCCGACCCCGTTGGCCGCGCCGACCTCAGAATGCAAGACAGCAAGCCACCCATGCTCGCCGTACGCGAGTTCTTCCGCGATCGGGAGCGCCGTGCGATCGCGGCTCCGCCGATCGTTGCCGCCATCTCGCTCGTCCTGATGCTCGTCTGCGCGATCACCCTCGGCCTGCCGATCCGCGATCCCGACGCCAAGTACGTCAGCTCTCCGCTCGCCGTGATCGGCCTCATCGTGCTCGTCTTCATGTTCATCGACGTCCTGCCCCGCGCCTACTCCGCCTGGCGGTTGACGGAGCAGGGCCTCCTCGCCAGCATAACCGGGGTCCTGAAGGAGCGATGGGGCAACAAGCGTGGCCTGGTGGTGATCGGAGCCCTGGTCTCCTTCTACGTGACCTACATCGCCTATCGCAACCTCAAGAGCTACCTCCCCTTCATCCGTGGCGACGAGCAGGACGGCTTCCTGCTCGAGTTCGATCGCTTCCTGTTCTTCGGCAACGACCCCGGCCCGGTTCTGCACAACCTGCTGGGAACGGGGGCGAGCGCGCACGTGCTCTCGTTCGCTTACGTCGCCTTCCTCACCTTCGTCCCGGTCTCGCTCGGTGCGGCCCTGGTCTGGTCGACGAAGCTCCGCCCCGGCCTCTGGTACGTGACCGCGCTTTGCACCTGCTGGCTGCTGGGCGCCGTCTCCTACTACCTGATTCCATCGCTGGGACCGATCTACGCCCAGCCGGGCCTGTTCTCCGAGCTGCCGGCGACCGGCGTCTCGCAGTTGCAGTCGAGCCTGATGGAGAACCGGCTCGAGGTGCTCTACGACCCGCACACCAGCGGCGCCGTCCAGAGCGTCGCGGCGTTCGCCTCGCTGCACGTCGGCGTCGTCTTCGCGGCGGCGCTGATCGCGCATCTGTGCCACCTGGCACGGCTGATCCGGGTGGCGTTGTGGAGCTTCCTGGTTCTGACCGTGCTCGGGACGATCTACTTCGGCTGGCACTACCTGATCGACGATCTCGCCGGCTTCGTGCTGGGCTTCGCCGCCGTCTACATCAGCGCATGGGCTACCGGCCACCATTGGCGGCCGTTCGCCGGGCGCAGCTCGTCGGTGCCGCGTTCGCCCGCCGGCGCCCACTAGCCCGCGCGGCCCTCAGACGATCAGCGCGATCGACACGTAGTAACCGGCAACGGCGCTGAACAGGCAGGCGTCGATGCGGTCGAGCATGCCGCCATGGGGCCCCAGCAGCGAGCCGCTGTCCTTGAGGGCCGCCTCGCGCTTGAGCATCGATTCGAGAAGGTCGCCACAGGGAGCGGCGAGGCTGCAGGCAAGGCCCAGCCACAAGGCGTCCAGGGGATCGATGAAATCCTGGAATCCCAGGGCGGCGATCAGCACGACGGCCGTCCCGGTGAAGATCCCGAAGCCGAGTCCCTCGACGGTCTTGCCTGGAGAGATCGACGCCGCGAGCTTGCGGCGCCCGAAGGCGCTGCCGCCGAGCTGGGCGGCGGTGTCGCCGAGGAACGTCGCCAGGAGAACGTCGAGCACCAAGGCGCCGCCGTGGGTTAGCTCGCGCAGCAGCACACCGTGGGCCAGGCCGACGCCGATCCACGCCGCCGCGAGCACCACGGCGGGTACGCCCCGGGTAGCCGAGCCGCGGCGGGCGATGAGTGCCGCGAGGAATGCGGCGCCGAGCACTAAGGGCATCGCCGGGGCGAGCAC
>JACDBR010000250.1 GCA_013694825.1 Solirubrobacterales bacterium | reverse complement strand
CACCCGAGCCGCCCCCGATCCCGAGCTTCGCGCCCAATGTCTTGAGCAAGACGAGCGGAGCCAGCGGGGCGAGGGGGGAGAGGGCGGCGAGGCTGCGGCCGTCGGATCGAAGCTGGCGGCGGAAGGTCGAGCAGCGATTGCAACGGCGGATGTGGCGCCGCGCCGCGCCGGTCGTCTTGGCGAGGCCCTCGACCGCCTCGGCGAGCTCGAGCCGCACGTCGCCGCAGGTCAGCAGGCGCGACTCGCCGGCCTCGGCGAGCGACATCCGCGCCCGCACGAGCAGCGACTTGACGGCGGGCACGGTGGTCTCCATCGAGGTCGCGATCTCCTCGTAGGAGAGCGCCTCCATCTCGCGCAGCAGCAGCGCCGAGCGCTGCGTCTCGGGCAGCTCGCGAACGTCGGCGACGAGGCTTCGAAACTCCTCGCGCTCCTGGACCCGCTCGGCGGTCGTGGCGCCGCCGTCGGAGGGCAGGACGTCCATCGACTCCTGGCCCTCGGCGACCGGCTTTCGGAGCTGGTTCAGGCAGCGGTTGCGGGCGATCCGGTAGAGCCAGGGCCGGGCGACGATCTTGCGGTTGTCGGCCAGGATCGCCGCGTGGGCGTTGGCGAAGACCTCCTGGAGCACGTCCTCGGCGTCCTCGGAGGAGCGCAGCATGCCGCGACAGAAGGCGAGCAGGCGGGCGTGGTAGCGGTCGAAGAGGACCTCGAAGGCGCGGTCGTTGCCGGAGCGGATCATCGCGATCAGCCGCTCGTCGCCTTGCAGGCGAAGCAGCGAGGAGCGCCTCGCGAGCAGTCCGGCGCGGCCGGCGTGTCTGAGCGTCGATGCTTCCATCGTGTCGTTGCGACGGGCGGCCACTCGGCCGTTCCGCGCGGGCGTCTCTCCAACGTGTCCCTGAGGGCGCTTCAGGGAAACCGTAACAAGGGATGGGCGAGGTCCCGGCCCCGCTTAGTGCGCGGTTAACGCGGGCGCGGCATGCCCGGAGCGGGACTCGAACCCGCAGAGCTCTTGCGAGCGACGCCTTTTAAGGGCGCTGACTTTGCCAGTTTGTCTACCCGGGCGGGGCGATCGTACCGGCGGTGGAGCGAGGTCCCGGGCAGCTCGTCGCCGGCCTCGACGTGGCGGTCCCGCGGGCAGCCGCGGGTACCGAGACGGCCGCCGCGCGGCTCGCGGCGCCTAGCTGGTGGCACTGGATGCGCCGGTCAGCGAAGGAACGGCCCGGACGTGGGTGGTGACGCGACCATCGGAGGTCGCCGGTCGGACCTCACCGACTTCGAGGTTCTTGCCCTCAGGGGGCACCAACCCGACGGGTCGACGCGACAAGGGGTGGCTCCTACGGGCAGACCGGCAGCGGGGCGATCGGCTCGAGCACCGGTGCCGGCTCGCCGGCCGCCTCGGCCTCGGCGACGAGCCGCTCCTGCTCGGCCACCTGGGCGTCGTGCTCGGCGATCTGCTCCGGGCTCGGAGGCACGCACTCGGGCTCGATCGGCTCCGCGGGGGGCTCGACCACGGGCGGCGGCTCGGGCACCACCGGCACGGTCTCCTCGGGCGTGGTAGTTGTCTCCTCGGGCGCCGGCTCGGTCGGCTCGACGGGCTCGACCGGCTCAACGGGAACCTGCTCGACGCCGCCCGCCTTCGAACCGGTGGGCGACTCCTGGAGCTTCGAGCCGCTCCCCCCCTCGACCGCGTTGCTGCCGGGATCGATGGCCTCACCGCGGGCGAGGACGCCGCGCTCGACGGGGCCGGGCGGATCGCCGTAAGCGGTGATCTGGACGGTGTAGGTGCCGTCGCCGACGTAGGGGACCCAGACCGATGTTCCGCTCGCCGGGACGTCGCCGGCGTCGGTCACCGAGCCGTCGGGCGCGGAGACGCTCGCGGTGTAGCGGGTCGCGCCGTCGACCTGGCTCCAGCTTGCGTCGATCTTGCAGACGACGTCGGTCCCGAGCAGGCCGCAGGAGTCGAGACTGGCCGAGACCTGGATCGCCACCGGTCCAGGCTCGGGCTGCGCGGAGTCGGTCGCCAGCGCGGGCAGCGGGACCAGCAGCGCCAGGGCAGCCAGCAGCACCAGGCGCTTCGGGCGGCCGCGCAGGGCAGCGGCGAGATTGACCCGAGTCGCGGCCGCTCCCGAGCGCCCGGAAACGCGGCTGGACAGGCC
>JACDBR010000174.1 GCA_013694825.1 Solirubrobacterales bacterium | reverse complement strand
CCCGCGACGCCCAGCGGGCGCTCGCCGAGGCCCGGCTGGCCGCTGCCGTTCCCGACGTCCTGCTGCTGCTCGAGCACCCACCCGTCTACTCGAAGGGCCGGCGCTCCACCGCCGCCGAGCTGCCGATGGGTGAGGACTGGTACCGAGCCCAGGGGATCGAGGTCTGCGAGACCGACCGTGGGGGCCGCGTCACCTACCACGGACCGGGCCAACTCGTCGGCTATCCGATCGTCTCGCTCGAGGCGCTGGCCGAGCGCTTCGGGCTCGGAGGCGGCCGGCCACGGGCCGACGTCGTCGACTACGTGCGGCGGATGGAAAGCGTGATGATCGAGGCGCTCGGCGACAGCGGTGTCGCCGCCCGCACGATCGACGGCCTGACCGGTGTTTGGACCCGCGGCGCGCGGCCCGATACCGACCCCGGCCCGGGGGCGGCGCGAAAGATCGGCTCGATCGGCGTCCACGTCTCGCGCGGGATCACCACCCACGGCTTGGCGGTCAACGTAGACAACGACCTGCAGCCGTTCGAGTGGGTGGTGCCCTGCGGGATAGAGGCCTGCCTGATGACCTCGCTGAGTCGCGAGCTCGGAACGCGCCAGGCCCTCTGGGCCTTCGGCGAGCGGCTCGTCGTTCGCTACGAGCAGGCCTACCGCTCGCGCGCCACCGAGACCTCTATCGACGAGCTCGCCGTTCGAGCGCCCGAGGCAGCGGAGCTGCTCGGATCAGGCTTGGGCGCCCCGGTAGCGTAAGAAGCGATGGAGCCCACCTCAGCACCCCCCGCTCCTCCGGAGCGCACGCCGTCCGAGGTCATCCCCGCTGCGGGACGCCAGGCAGCGCCTGCCGCGCCCGGCGCGCGCATCCACGTCACCCGCTCGCGCGCCAACCCGGGCGGCAAGACGATCGCCGGCGGGCTCAGCTTCCGCGAGCGAAAGCCGCCGTGGCTCAAGGTTCCGGCGCCCGGCGGCCCCAACTATCGCCGCCTGAAGGAGAAGATCCACGGCGAAGGACTGCACACGGTCTGCGAGGAGGCCAACTGCCCCAACGTCGGCGAGTGCTGGGAGCGCGGCACGGCGACGTTCATGATCCTCGGTGACGTCTGCACCCGGCGCTGCGGCTTTTGCAACGTGCAGACCGGAAAGCCGACCTGGAACGACCCGCTCGAGCCGCTGCGGGTCGCCACCCAGGTGAAGCGGATGGGGCTGACCCACGCCGTCGTCACCTCCGTCGACCGCGACGACCTCCCCGACTACGGCTCCCAGGCCTTCGTCGGCGTGATCCGCTCGATCCGCAAGCTGGCCCCGGAGTGCAAGGTCGAGATTCTGACCCCGGACTTCCGCGGCCAGGAGATGCCGCTGGCACGGGTGATCGCCGAGCGCCCGGACGTCTTCAATCACAACGTCGAGACGGTGCCGCGGCTCTACCCCCACGCCCGCCGTGGCTCCAGCTTCCTGCGCTCGGCGCGGGTGCTGCGTATGGCCAAGGAGATGGGCGGCGATGGGGTGCTGACCAAGTCGGGGCTGATGGTCGGCCTCGGCGAGAGCTTCGACGAGATGGTCGAGACGTTCGGCCTGCTGCGCGAGCACGACGTCCAGATCCTCACGGTCGGCCAGTACCTGCGCCCGACCGAGCGCCACCTGCCGGTCGAGCGCTACTGGCATCCCGACGAGTTCGCGGCGCTCGAGCGGGCGGCGTATGAGATCGGCTTCGAGTCGGTCGCGTCCGGGCCACTGGTGCGTAGCTCCTACCACGCCGATGAGAGCGCGCGACTGGCGGCCGAGCGCCAGGCGGCGACGGCTTAGCCCCAGCGCCCGCGGCGAGGCTGCGAGTGAGCCGGGTTCGCCAGCTAAGAGCAAGCGATCAGGCTTAGACTCGGCCTATGGACGAGCGTCCAATCAGCGACACGGAGTCGGCTGAACGGCCGCCCTCTGGCCCCGCCGCGGCACGCGCCAACGGCTCCGGCTCGATCGGCGGGCGTCTGATCGGCAGCGGGGCGAGGGGCGCGCGGCGCGTCGCGGGCGTAACGGGTATCGATCGCACCGTCGAGACGGCGGTCGAGGAGGCGATCGTGCGCGCCTTCGAGAGCGCGCCGGTCGAGCGCGCGGTGGGACGGATCCTCGATGGCCCCGCGACCCAGCAGGCCGTCGAGCGAGCGCTCGAGAGTCCCGCGGTCGCGCAGGCCGTCGAGCGAGCGCTCGACGGCGAAGCCGTGGAGGGCGCCGTGCGCCGGGCGCTCGACAGCGAGCTGGTCGACCGTATCTGGGAGCAGCTCCTGGCAAGCGACGAAGTCCAGAAGCTGATCGAGCGGATCGCCGAGGCGCCCGAGGTGCGCTCGGCGCTGAGCTCGCAGGGGGTCGGCCTGATCGAGGACATGGCCCGCAGGCTCCGCTCGGTAGCGGGGCGCCTCGACCACGCGCTCGAGCGCATCGCCCGCACGGTCCTGCGGCGGCCGCGGCGGGAGGAGAGAGTTCAGCGCGCCGGGCTCGTGACCCGAGCCCTGGCGCTCGGCGTCGACGCCCTGATCCTCCAGGGCATATTCCTGCTCAGCGCGAGCATCTTCGGCTACCTGCGCACCAACATCTTCGGGATCGACGGGCCGATCGGCGCGCCGTCCGTCGCCTTCGGCGCCGTCGCCAGCGCGCTCGGGGTGCTGAGCTACTTCCTGACCTTCTGGTCGCTCGCCGGGCAAACGCCCGGGATGAGGTTTCTCGGCCTGCGAATCGAGCACGACGAGGATCCCTATCTCGGACTGGGACGAAGCGTCCGGCGGCTGGTCGGGGTGGTGCTCTCGCTGTTGCCCCTGGGCGCAGGCTTCCTGATGATCCTGTTCAGCGAGCGACGCCAGGGCTTCCACGACCGCTTCGCCGGCACCGAGGTCGACTACGTGGAGCCGGACATCACCTTCGACCTGCTGCCGTCCGCGCGCCAGCGGGAGTCGGAGGAGCGCTTCCATGACGACGGCTGGCGCCGGCGGGCGGGGGCGAAGCGAGCAGGAACCGCTTCCGAGGAGGTCGCGGCGGCGGCGGCGGGAGGCGGCGAGCAACTCGACGAGCGAACCTCGGCAGGAGCCGAGCCAACCGCGGATGATTCCTCGTCGCCGGCCGAGCCAACACCGACTGAGGTCTCGTCGCCGGCCGAGCGTGACGAGTCGCGCGACAAGGAGCCCAAGATCCCGGGCGAGCGGTTCTTCGGCGGCTCGGGCTCGCGCTGAGCGCTTCGCCGGTGCAACCGGCGCGGCGTCTCGCCGAGCCGCGATGATGGCGGCGTGAACCCGTTTGCACGCCTGGCGGTGCTGTTCGCCGGGATTATCTTCTGCGCGTTCTTCGCGGCGGCGACGCTCTACACGATGGCTCAGGTCGGCTTCCGGCCCTCGATCCTGATCTACGGCGTTCCGGCGCTGCTGATCGACCTGCTGATCCTCGTCGGGCTGATCGGCGCGATCCTCAATCCCCCGGAGCGCCGCCGCTAGCGGATGTCAGCCGCGCGGCTGCCCGGCGGGTCGCGAGGCTCCCGGGCACTCAGCCACGGTTGACCTGCGGCAGCCAGCCCTCCTGGTAGGCGACCTCGGCGCTCTCCGGCCAGTCGGCGTAGGCCTCGCGGCCCGAGTTGGTCGGCGGGTCGGCGGCCGCGCCGTAGGAGGCGGCGGCGGGGTCGGCCGGGTAGTCGATCTCCTCGTCGGGCCGGTGGCCGATCATCACGATCGCGCATGGACCGTCGCCCGCGCCGACGATCGCATGGTGGGTCCAGGCTGGGCAGTGGAAGAAGTCCCACGCGCGCAACGTGCGCTCCGCACCCTCGACGAGCAGCGTGCACTCGCCCGAGATCACCAGGAAGCCCTCTTGGGCGCTCTCGCCGTGGTACTTGGTGCTCGGCTCACCCGGACTCAGGACGTGGACGTTGACGCCGAGCTGCTCGAAGCGATGCTGCTTCGGCTCCAGCAGCGTCGCCTGGCCCCCGCCCTCGAGCCGCTCCCACGGCGCCTCGCGGGCATTGACGACGAACCAGCCGGGGCCGGCTGCCCGCTTGCCGGTCTCGGTCTGCTGGAGCTCCGTCTCCGGCGGGCCTTCATGCGGCGTGTAGGTCATGGCTCGTGAGCGTACCCACGGCCGCCGGGCCTAGAATTCGGGGCGAGGGGCCATAGCTCAGTTGGGAGAGCGCCGGCTTTGCAAGCCGGAGGTCGCCGGTTCGAGCCCGGCTGGCTCCATGGTGGTCAGTGGTGCGGTCGCGACCTTGACTCGGCCCGACGCCCTACCGCGACGCGAGCAGCGAGTCGAGCTTCTCGAGCTGCTGCGCGAACCCGGCCTTGGCGTTCGGCGCCATCTGACCGGTGTGGGGGCCGCTAATGATCGTGATCTCAGTTCTGCCGTCGGCGGAGTCGGCAAACTCCACGCGGGTGGTAATCGGCTCCGGAAGCCCGATCTGCGGCTGAGGCTCGGAGCGAATGACGAGTAGCTCGCCCTCCTTCACCTCGACGACCTCGGCGGAGTCGGAGAACTCAACGCCGACCTCGGCGCCCATCCCGGATGCGATCTCGGGGTCGACCAGCTTCATCACCATGTCGTAGCGGCCGCCAGGGCGGAGCTCGATGTTCACCGACTCGCGCGGCACGTCGAACCCGTGCGGTCCCCACCACCGCGCGACCTCCTCCGGGTCGGTCCAGACGTGGAAGACGATGTCGCGCGGTGCGTCGGCGACGTGGGTGATGCGGACGTCGCGATCGGGGGCGGGTGCGGTGCTCGGGTCGGTCATTTGGTCCCCTCCCGGATTCGGTTGAGGTGTTCGTCGAGCCTGCCGAGGCGCCGCTGCCAGATCTGGCGGTTCTCCTCGATCCACGCATCGGCCTGGTCAAGTGCCTCGACGCGCAATGTGCTGAGGCGCTGCTGAGCCCGCGATTCACGGCGGATCAGACCGGCGCGCTCGAGCACCTTCAGGTGCCGCGAGACCGCCGGCAAGCTGATCGCAAACGGCTCCGCAAGCTCGCCGACGGTCGCCTCACCCCCCGTCAGCCGCACGAGGATTGCCCGGCGGGTGGGGTCGGCGAGCGCCGCGAACGTGCGACTGAGCTGATCGGTTGCCATCTGTATTTAAATGTATAGTTATTTAAGAGCTTACGCAAGTAGGTCCCTGACAGTCGCCCTGCGGAACGGGTTTCGCCTCGGCGGGCCGGGGCAGTTGCGACTCTCGGCAGAGCTGGGAGCCCCGCCGGCGCAATAGGCTCGGCCCCAGCCGCGGGAGAGCGGCAAACGAACGAGTGCGAAAGCGAGTCATCGCATGACCATGGACGCGAGCGGGACGAGCTCGGAGGAGCGGACCGAGGACAAGACCGTCGCCGGGTCCGGCGGGCGGGGCGATACGGACCGCTCGCCACAGGCCGTCGAGGAAGCCGGGGAGGAGGCGACGGCCGAAGGGAAGCCGAGCCCGGCGCAGCGCGCCGAGGTCTCCAACCTCGAGATCGTCCGCCATTACTTCGACCTCGCGGCCGACAGGCTGGGCATCGACGACGACATGCGCGTCGTCTTCTGGAGCCCGTATCGCGAGGTCACGGTTCAGATTCCGATCAAGCTCTCTGACGGGAAGATGCACGTCTTCTCGGGCTATCGCGTCCAGCACAACGGCGCTCGCGGGCCCTACAAGGGTGGTCTTCGCTACCACCCGGAGGTCGAGCTCGACGAGGTCCGCGCACTGGCCTCGCTGATGACCTGGAAGACGGCAATCGCCGGGATCCCGTTCGGCGGCGCCAAGGGCGGGGTCAACTGCTCCCCCGGCGAGCTGTCGAGCGACGAGCTGGAGCGCATCACCCGCTCGCTTTGCAGCCGGATCGACAAGCTGATCGGGCCGGGTCGCGACATCCCGGCACCGGACGTCGGCACCAACGCCCAGACGATGGCCTGGCTGATGGACGAGTACGGGAAGCTCCACGGCCACACCCCGGCGATCTGCACCGGCAAGCCGATCGCGCTCGAGGGCTCCTTCGGGCGTGAGGCCGCCACCGGGCGCGGGCTCGTCTACATGTTCCGCGAGGCGGCGCCCCACCTCGGCCTCAGCCCTGCCGAGTCGCGCTTCGTAGTCCAGGGCTTCGGCAACGTTGGCTCGTGGGCGGCTCGGGTCATGCAGCAGCTCGGCGCCAAGCTCGTCGCCGTCTCCGACGTCTACGGAGCCGTTCGCTCCGACGCGGGGATCGACGCGATGAAGCTCGCCGAGCACGTCGGCGGTGGAGGCAAGGTGACCGAGTTCGAGGGAGTCGAAGAGATCTCGCCCGAGGACCTGATCGCAGTCCCGTGCGAGGTCTTCATACCGGCCGCGCTCGGCGGCATGATCCACGAGGGCAACGCCGAGCGGCTCGACTGCCGGGCGATCGTCGAGGGCGCCAACAGCCCGACGACCCCAAAGGCCGACCGGATCCTCGCCGACAAGGGGATCAAGCTCGTGCCCGACGTGATGGCCAACGCCGGAGGTGTCGTCTGCTCCTACTTCGAGTGGGTCCAGAACCTCCAGCACTTCCGCTGGGACGAGCGCGAGGTCAACGACAAGCTCGGCAACATCATGCGACGGGCCTTCCGCGAGGTCGCCGCGCGCGCCAAGGAGGAGAGCATCGACCTGCGCCAGGCCGCCTACCTGGTCGGGATCGAGCGGGTAGTCGAAGCCGCGCAGACCCGCGGCTACATCTAGCCAGCGGCCGGCTCCACGCCGGCTCAGTCGTCGAAGTCGAAGTCCTTCGGCTCGCCCTGCTCGAACCACAGATCGTCGTCCTCGGGCTGCTCGCGGAGGAAATCCGGCGTTTCCTCGAGTACGTCGTCCTCGGCTTCGGTCTCGGTCTCGTCCGCGAGCGGCGCTTCGAGGCCGCCGGGCGCCTCCTCGGCGGCGGGCGGCTCGGCGACGCCGTGCTCGGTGGTCTCGACCGGCGGGAGCGGGGCCTCGTCGGTCATCGGGTCCAGCGACTCCGACGAGGAGAGCTCGATGTCGTCGAAGTCGAGCGGCGCTCCCTCATCGGGCTCGAGCGGCTGCTCGGGCTCAACGGAGCGATCGGGCTCGAGGGGCTCGTCGGACGCGACCTCCTGATCGGACTCAAACATCTGCCCGGGCTCAACATCCTGAGCTGGCGCGACCTCCTGGTCGGACTCGACCACTTGCTCACCGGTCTCGTAGGCGGGGAGTGGTGCGGCCTCGAGCGGCTCCTCGGCAGGCGGCTCGTCGATGTCGACGGCGGTCGACTCGAGGTCGAACGGCACGGCCCCGACCACCTGCGGCTCGTCGGGCGTGCCGGAGGACGGGTCGCCGACCGGCTCCTCACCCGTGATCGGGTCGCCGACCGGGTGCTCTTCCGAAGGCCTCTCGCGTGACACTGCTGGACCGTCTTCGCCAGCGGTACCGGGCGGGGGTTCGTCGAGCAGCGTGGTCGGCGGCTCGAGCGCCTCCTCCCCGGTGGCGGGCTCGGGGAAATCCGGCTCGCCTGGACGGCTGGCCGCGCCGAACGCCTCGCCCTCGAGCCGTTCGATCTCGTTCGAGCTGGCGCCCAGGCGCCGCTTGAGCTCGAGGTGCTCGCGGATGGCGTCGTCGAGGATTCCCATGCCTCAGGTCCGAGCTACAACACTACTGCGGTCGATAGGGCCCGGTGGGGCTCTTCGCGGCGCCTCGCAAGGCTCCGCCCGCATGCCCGTTCCCCTCCGCGAAGCGCTGCTGTGGCGACCCCTGCGAAGAGGGTTTGGGGAGGGGCGCTGCCCGTTGCGCTGACGACGCTCGCCGGGGCTAGGTTCGCCGCTATCCTCCGGATTTCCGGCTTGGCCGGAGGCCTCGGGGCTATAGCTCAGTTGGGAGAGCGCCTGGTTCGCAATCAGGAGGTCGGCGGTTCGAGCCCGCCTAGCTCCATCAATGGCTGCTTGCTTGTCTTCGGCGGGCGCCAGGCGCGGCCGACCCGTCATCGGCTCTCGCGGGCCAAGAGACGCGCCGGGTTCGCGACCGTGAGCTTCTCGACGGTTGCCTCGTCGATCCCGCGCTCGCGCAGCTGTGGCAGCACCCAGTCGAGAAGGTATCGATAGCCGAGCCCGCCGCCGCGCCGGTGACGCGAGCGAGTGAAGACGTCGCAGCCGATCACGAGCTGGTCGGAGT
>JACDBR010000225.1 GCA_013694825.1 Solirubrobacterales bacterium | reverse complement strand
GCGCACCACGCAGCGAAAGCCGATGTGGCTGGTCGAGGTCTCGACCTGCTCGCCCTGGCGGGCCGAGGGGCGGTAGCGCAGGCAGTAGTCGGGCGAGCAGAGGTGCGAGCCGCCCTTGATCACGCGTCGCGGGATGTTCTCGCCGGGCTGACCGCGGTTGTAGCTGCGCTCGGCCGCCTCGACTCGCGGGTTGCGAGGAATGCAGCAGGGGCTGCTCGCGTCGTCGGGGTGGCGCGGGGTGAAGAAGTCGTCGGTCCACTCCCAGACGTTGCCGGTCATGTCGTAGAGGCCGAAGCCGTTGGGCGGAAAGCTCGCCACGGGGGAGGTCCCGGCGTATCCCCTGGCCCGGCGGTTGTTCCACGGAAACTCGCCTTGCCAGGTGTTCGCCATCAGCTGGCCCGCCGGCCGCTCCTCCTCGCCCCAGGCGAAGGTCGCGGCTTCGATGCCGCCGCGCGCGGCGAGCTCCCACTCGGCCTCGGTCGGCAGCGACTTGGCGGTCCAGCGGGCGTAGGCGCTCGCGTCCTCGTGCGTCACCTGGGTGACGGGGTGGCGATCGCGGCCGGCGACGTCGCTGCCGGCACCCTCGGGGTGCTGCCAGCAGGCCCCGGGGACGTAGGCCCACCAGCGCCGGTAGTCGTTCAGCGGCACCGGCCCCGCGGTGCCCTCGAAGACGAGCGACCCCGGAACGAGCAGCCGCGGGTCGGCGCCGGGATAGTCGACGGGGTCAAGCGGACGCTCGGCGACCGTGACGTAACCGGTCTCCGACACGAAACGGCGGAACTCGCGCACGGTGACCGGTCGCTGGTCGATCCTGAAGCCGTCGACGCTGACTCGGTGGACCGGCCGCTCCTCGGCGTAGAAGCGCTCCGAGCCCATGGCGAACGTCGCTGCGGCGATCTCGACCATGCTGTCGGCGGCGGGAGCCGCGGTCATCATGGCCGGAGCCTAGCTTCCGGCGACGCCGATCTCGCAACTCTGGGCGCCGTTCGTGAACCCCGCGACCATGGTCTTGGCGTTCGAGGCGAGCGAGCCGAGATACGTGCTTCCCGAGCTTTCCTCGCTGCCGAGCGTGTCGGCATAGAGCTCGCCGCCGATCGACGCGCCCGCCTCGTCGGCGACCGCCTGCTCGAGGTCGGCGTCGACGCCAACCTCCGGAAAGACGGCCTCGACGTGCTGCGCCTCGATCAGGTCGACCAGCTCGGCGATCTCCCCGGCCGACGGCTGGGCCTGGGTCGACAGAGCGGGGATCGTCGAGCCGACGACCTCGATCCCGTAGCGCTCGGCGAAGTAGCCGAGCGCATCATGGCTCGTCACGAGCCGGAGCTGATTGTCGGGCACCTGCTGCATGCAGGTCGTGATCTGGGCGTCGAGGCTCTCGAGCCTGCTCACGTACGCCGCTGTGTTTCGCCGGTAGAGGGTCTCAGCCTGCGGATCGATGGCGATCAGCTCGTCGCGGATCGCCGCGACGGCGAGGATCGCGTTGCGAGGGTCCTGCCACCAATGGGGGTCGGCTTCCTGCGCTGCGGCGGCGGCGTCGGCGTCGGCGGGAATCGTCTCGGCGGCGTCGATCAGCTCGAGCCGGGGAGCGTCCGAGCCCGAGCTCTCGACCAGCTCGGCCAGCCAGAGGTCGACATCACCCCCCGAGCCGACTATCAGGTCGGCCTCGGCGAGGGCGGTCGCATCCGAGGGCGCCGGCTCGTAGTCGTGGGGATCGGAGTTGGGGGCCAGCAGGCTCGTCACCGAGGCGCGCTCCCCGACCACGTTGCGCGCCAGATCGGCGGTCACGGTGGTCGACGCCACGACCTCCACCCCACCCGAGCCGCCCGAGGCCTGCTCGCCGCACGCGGTGATTGTGAGCGAGACGAGCGCTGCGAGCGCCATCAGCGTGGCACCGTGCGGGCGCATCGCTCCCCGGCGCATCGCCACCGGCCGAGAGAAGAGTCGGCGGACCGAGGGGAGCTGTTGGATCGAGAGGACCCGGCGGATCGAGAGAGGGCGTGTCGCCACGACCTGCGAGACTAGCAGTAAATGAGAATGATTCTCAGTCGCTACAGGGGCCCTGCCGGCCCTCGAGCGCCTAGCGGATGTTCTCGTAGAGCGAGAAGATCGGCAGGTACATCGAGATCACGATGAAACCGACTATCAGACCGATGATGACGATCATCACCGGCTCCAGCAGCGAGGTCAGCGCCTTGACCTTGGCGTCCACTTCGGCGTCGTAGAAGTCGGCGACCTTGCCGAGCATCCCCTCGAGCTGACCCGACTCCTCCCCGACCGAGACCATGTGCGAGACCATCGCCGGAAAGACCGGGTTCGCGGCCAGCGGCGCGTGGATCGAGCCGCCGCGCTTGACGTTGTCGTAGACGTCGCTCATCGCCTGCTCGACTACCGCGTTACCCGCCGTCTGACCCGAGATCTCGATCGCCTGCAGGATCGGTACGCCGGAGGAGATCGTGCCCGACAGGGTCCGCGACCAGCGCGCCAGCGCGACCTTCTGGACGATGTCGCCGATATGGGCGGGGAGCTTGAGCTTGAAGCGGTCCCAGGCGGCGCGGCCGCGCTCGGTGCGCTTCCAGCGCAGGAAGCCATAGAGCCCGACCGCAAAGACCGGGATCAGCACGTACCAGCGCCCCGTGACGGCTTCGGAGACGGTGACGGTGATCTGAGTCGGCAGCGGCAGACTGGCGTCGACACCCTCCTGCTCGGAGGAGATCTCCTCGAAGATCCCAACGAAGACCGGGACGATGAAGGCGACAACGGCGATCATCACCAGCATGGCGACCGTGAACACAACCGCCGGATATGCCATAGCCGACTTGACCTGACGCTTGAGGCTGTCGAGCTTCTCGAGCTGGAAGGCGACGCGCTCGAGCGAGTCCTCCAGCCGGCCGGCTCCTTCGCCTGCCCTGACCATCGAGCGGTAGAGCGGGTCGAAGACGCCTGGCTGAGACTCCATCGCCTGGCCCACCGAGCTACCCGACTCGACGTCGTTTCGAAGCGAGACGATCGCCTTCTTGAGCATTTCGTCCTCGGTCTGGTCCTCGAGGGTGTACAGCGTGCGCAGCATCGGCATGCCGGAGGCGATCAGGGTCGCGAACTGGCGCGAGAAGACCGACAGCTCGCGGAGCTTGACGGACTTGAAGCGCTGGGTCAGCGACTCGAGCTTGAGCGCCTCGCGCTTCTCGGAGACGTCGAGGACGATCAGGCCGCGCCGGCGAAGCTGTTCGGTGACCTGTGCCTTGCTCGCCGCCTCGAGCTCACCCTTGGCGGGGATTCCGGAGACATCGACGGCGCTGAAGGCGAAGTTGGCCACGAGCGGAGCGTCCTATCAGCGGCCCGGAACGCCCTGGCCGTAGCGAGCCCCGTTCGGAGCCCCTCCGTTGGGCGCCGGCTGCGCGCCACTGAGCAGGCGCTTGAACTCCTCCGGGACCGCGGCGCGCTGCTCGGCGAGCGAACGGGAGATCTTGCCCATCCGCACCAGCTGTGCGAGGTGCGAGTCCATCGTCTGCATCCCGATCGAGCCGGAGGTCTGGATCGCCGAGTAGATCTGGTGGGTCTTGCCCTCGCGGATCAGGTTGCGGACCGCCGGGGTCGGGATCAGGACCTCGCAAGCGGCGATTCGCGACGAACCGTCGGCGGTCGGCAGCAGCTGCTGGGTGACGATCCCCTGGAGCGCGATCGAGAGCTGCATCCTCACCTGCTGCTGCTGATGGGGCGGGAAGACGTCGATGATCCGGTCGACCGTCTGCGAGGTCGACTGGGTGTGGAGGGTCGCGAACACGAGGTGGCCGGTCTCGGCCGCGGTCAGCGCCGTCGAGATCGTCTCGAGGTCGCGCATCTCGCCGACCAGGATCACGTCGGGGTCCTCGCGGAGGGCCGCCTTGAGCGCCAGGGCGAAGCTCTGGGCATCGGAGCCGACCTCGCGCTGGTTGACGATGCACTTCTTGTGGCGGTGGAGGAACTCGATCGGATCCTCGATCGTCAGGATGTGATCCTCGCGCTCGGAGTTGATGACGTCGATCAGCGAGGCCAGCGAGGTCGACTTGCCCGAGCCCGTGGGGCCGGTGAACAGCACGAAGCCCCGCGGCTTGCTCGTGAACTCGTTCAGCACGAGCGGGAGCCCGAGGTCGCTGAGGCTCGCGATCTCGCTCGGGATCAAGCGGAAGGCTGCCGACAACGATCCGCGCTGAAAGAAGGCGTTGACCCTGTAGCGGCCGACCCCGGGGATCGCGTAGGCGAGGTCGATCTGGAGCTCGTTCTCGAGCTTCTTTCGCTGCGCGTCGTTGAGGATCGAGTAGATGACCTCGCGCGTGTCGGTCGGCATCAGCTTCGGGAACTCCTCGAGCGGCGTGATCGCGCCGCGCACCCGCAGCACCGGGGGCATGCCGGGAGTCAGGTGGCAGTCCGAGGCGCGGCGCTCGACCATCGTCGTCAGCACCTGTGCGAAATCGAGGCTCAAGACCCCTACATCGGAGCCGGCGCCGGAAAGCTTGAGCGCGCCACGGGCCGCCGCGCCGGCCAGTCGGCTAACGGGGCGCTGGCCCCGGTGAGGTCCTAGCGGTCCGGGTCGGCGCGTCTACTCGTCGTCGCCGTCACGCACGCCGACGTCATCGTCGGGCGCCTCGGCCTGCGTCTGGCTCAAGCTGTCCTGCTCGGTGATCCTGGGCGTCGCCTCGGCGTTGTCCTTACCCTCGTCACCCTCGCTGGAGACATCCCCTGCGTCGGCCGCCGGACGGTCCGTCGCAACCTCGATGTGCCCGGGGTCCTCGGAGCCCTTCTCGCGCTCTTCCATCATCTCGCCTCCTATAGCCCCGCGCTTGCGGGTGGACGGGCTAGGACTACCCACGGCCGGCGGGGATATTCACAGGCCGCCTGGGCAGCCCGACGAGCGGGAAGGACGGGGGCGGATCAGCTCGCGACCCGGGCTACCTCGGCGATCGAGGTGATGCCGGCGCGGACCTTGAGCAGGCCGTCGTCCTTCAGGGTAAGCATGCCCTCCTCGCGGGCGACGCGTGAGATCTCGGCGTGAGAGCCACCCGAGACGGTGCGCTCCTTGATCCGCTCGCTCATCCGCATGACCGAGAAGACGCCCACCCGGCCGCGGTAGCCGGTGCGGTTGCACCGCGCACAGCCGACGGGCTGGTAGCCCTCGAGGTTGCCGGTCACTCTGAAGCCGGCCTCGATCATCGCCAGGTTCGGGATCTCGATCGGCTTCTTGCAGTGCTCGCAGAGCTTTCGCGCCAGCCGTTGGGCGACGACGCAGTCGAGCGCCGAGGCCGTGAGAAAGCTCTCGATTCCCATCTTCGCGAGCCGGGTGATCGTGCCAGGCGCGTCGTTCGTGTGCAGGGTCGACAGCACCATGTGACCGGTCAATGCCGCCTCGATCGCGATCCGCGCCGTTTCGGCGTCGCGGATCTCGCCGACCATGATCACGTCGGGGTCGGCGCGCAGCATCGAGCGCAGGCCGGTCGCGAAGCTGAGGCCCGCCTTGCGGTTGACGTTCATCTGGCCGATCCCGCCGATCCTGTACTCGACCGGGTCCTCGATCGTGATGATCTTCTTCTCGACCTCGTTCAGCTCCGCGAGAGCTCCGTAGAGGGTCGTGGACTTGCCGGATCCGGTCGGCCCAGTCACCAGGACCGCCCCGTAGGCCTGCCTGAAGGCACCGGTGAAGGTGCTGCGGGCGCTGCCGTCCATTCCGAGCTCGTCGAGCGAGCGCAGCGCCTGCTCCTTGTCTAGCAGGCGGATCGTCGCCCCCTCCCCACGCTGGGTGGGCAGCGTGGTGACGCGCAGGTCCACCGGCCTGCCCTCGACGTTGACCGAGACGCGACCGTCCTGCGGGATCCGCTTCTCGGCGATGTCGAGCTCGCTCATGATCTTGATCCGCGATACCACTCCGGCCACCATCCGCCTGGGGACCCGGGCCGCCTCGTAGAGGACGCCGTCGACACGGAAGCGGACGCGCATGTCCTCCGCCTCGGGCTCGAAGTGGATGTCGGATGCTCCCTCGCTGGCGGCCTGGCCCAGGATCGAGTAGACGAGCCGGATCACGGGCGCGTCTTCGGAGGACTCGCGTAGGTCGCCGGCCTCGAGCTCAAGGCCATCGTCGAGCTCGTCCTCGACGGCCTCCGAGACGGCCGACTCGAGCGTGTTGAGACGGCGGATGAGCGACTCGATGTCCTCGGGAACGGCTACGGCGAGGGTGCAGCGCAGGCCGGTGATCATCTGGATGTCGTCGAGCGCGAAGACGTTCGCCGGATCGGCCGTTGCCACCAAGAGGGTCTGCGCATCGAGGTAGCCGATCGGGATCGCGCGGTAGCGCTGCGCGGCCAAGGCGTTCAGCAGATTGGCTGCGCCCATGTCGACGTGGTAGAGGGCGAGGTCGACGTGGACCAGTTGATAGCGCTCGGCGATCGCTCGGGAGAGCTGGTCGGAGTCGATCAGCCGGCGCTCGACAAGCAACGCCTCGGGTGCGCGACCCGAGGCGTGAGCGTCGCGCACCGCCGCCTCGGACGGCGTCTGGCCCGACCCAGCCCAGCTTGATCAGGAGCTCGGTGACCGAGCGGGCAGAGCCGCCGCTGCCGGATGGATGGTGAGGCCCGAAGGGTCGGCCTTTAGACGGGAACCCGAGCCGCCCTCGTTGCCGGCGCTCTCGTCATCCATCGCGGGTGCGGCGCCGTTGCCGTTGGCGGCTGAAGCGCCGTTGCCGTTGGCCACCCGCTCGCCATCGGCATCGGTGGCCGGATTCGTAGCCGGTACCTCGAGCGCCGCGGAGCCAGGCGCGCGCATCCCGGCCTGGTTGGTGGCCAGAGGCTCGACCGAGCCTTGCGGTGCAAAGTCTGGATCTCGTTCGTGGCTCATTACAAGACTTGCGCTCCCGAGAGCGCGGCACTTCTCATCGAGGACACCGGCGGCTCAAGCGCGGTCCAGATCCGAAACGACTCGGCTCCTTGCCCGACCAGGACCTCGATTCCCTCGACCACCCGCGCACGCCGCCTCCGGGCGGCCGACACGAGGGCCGTCTCTCTCTTTCCGTAGACAAGATCGACCACCGTCTGTCCTTCTGAGAGGGCATCGGCATCGATCCGCAGCGCCTTTAGGTCGGCACGAGCGAGACGCTCTGCGATCACGGCTTCGCGCGCCGGCGAGTTGGCGCTCTCGAGGCCGACGCTGGTGGCGTTGACGATCAGCCCGTAGGGCTCGACATCGAGCGGCCCCTCCCCGGAGGGCGGGTCGACCAGCCTGGCGCCGAGCTCGCTCGCCAGCGACTCGGCACGGGCGCGGGTCCGGTTGAATACGCTGACCTCGGCCCCGGCGTCGCTCAGCGCCCAGACAGCGGCTCGGGCGGACCCGCCGGCTCCGAGCACCAGGGCGGCGC
>JACDBR010000200.1 GCA_013694825.1 Solirubrobacterales bacterium | reverse complement strand
GCGCAGCTCGGAGTAGCCGACGAACCGGCTCGGCGGCACCTCGGAGACGAAGCCGATCACCGACTCGTGGTCGTCGGAGGCGGCCCGCGAGCCGCCGGCTCGGGCGCGGTGGCGCTGCTCGTCCATCAGCGCCTCGAAGCCCGCATCGTCGACCTCCAGGCCTCGCTCGCCCAGAAGCTCCTTGGTCAGGTCGTAGGGGAATCCGTAGGTGTCGTGGAGCTGAAAGGCGTCGGCGGCACCGACCCACGACGTCCCGCTGCGCTCGGCCTCGACGATGACCCGGCCCAGCAGCTCGCTGCCTCGGTCGAGCGTGCGGCCGAAGCTCTGCTCCTCGTCGCGGACCCAGCGCATGACCAACTCGCGCTCGGCGTCGAGATGTGGGTAAGCGTTTCCGAGCACGTCGATGGCTCGCTCGGCGAAGCGCTCCATGTAGGGGGCCTCGAGGCCGATCGCCCGGCCCTGCTGGATCGCGCGGCGCATGATTCGCCGCAGCACGTAGCCGCGCTCCTCGTTGGAGGGCACGACGCCGTCGGCAACCAGGTTGACCATGCCGCGAGAATGGTCGGCGAGGATCTTCATCGCCCGCGCCGTCGCGCCGCCGTCGCCGTGGCTGCGCCCGGAGAGCTGCTCGGCGAGCGCGACGAGCGGGGCCAGCAGGTCGGTCTCGAAGACCGACTCCACTCCTTGCTGGATCAGCGCCATCCGCTCGACTCCGAGCCCGGTGTCGATGCTTCGAAGCGGCAGCTCGGTCAGCGAGCCGTCGTCGTGCAGCTCGTAGGTCATGAAGACGAGGTTCCAGTACTCGAGGTAGCGCTCGGTGTCGTCACCCGGCCGGTCCTCGGGGCCGCCGAAATCCGGGCCGCGGTCGTAGTAGAGCTCCGAGCAGGGGCCGCACGGCCCGGTCGGACCGGCCTGCCAGAAGTTCTCCGAGCGCGGCAGCCCGACGATCCGCTCGTCGGGAACGCCGACGTCGCGCCACAGCCCGATCGCCTCCTCGTCGGGCCCGAGGCCGAGCTCATCGTCGCCGCCGAAGACGGTCGCCCAGATGCGCTCCGGGTCGAACCCGAATCCGCCCTGCGACAGCTCCCAGGCGAAGTCGACCGCCTCGCGCTTGAAGTACTCGCCGACGCTGAAGTTGCCCAGCATCTCGAAGTTGGTCAGGTGGCGGTGGGTTCTGCCCACCTCCTCGATGTCGACGGCGCGGAAGCAGCGCTGGCAGCTCGTCAGCCGCTTGCTCGGAGGCTGCTCCTGGCCCAGGAAGTAGGGCTTGAAAGGCTGCATCCCGGCGGTGGTCAAGAGCACGGTCGTGTCGCCGGGCGGCGGGACGAGCGATGCCGAGGGCACGCGAACGTGCCCGTGCCGCTCGAAGAAGCCCAGGAACGTCTCACGGATCTCGTCGCCGCTCATCGCCATCGGCGTGAGTCTATGGAGCGATAGTCGCCCGACCGACCACGAGCTCGCCCTCCATCAAGCAGGCGGTCTGGCCTGGCGCGACGCCATGCGCCGGCTCGGCGAGCTCGAGTCGGAGGCGCGGATGGGGGCCGGCCGCGGGGCCTCGAGAAGCGGCTCTCGCAGCCGCTGACCTCCCACTGGCGCTGGGAGCGCTCCCTTCGTCCACGTCCGGCGAGACGGCGCACTCGATCGGCGCCGAGCGGTAGCGTAAGCGGACGCGATCGACTCGCCCGCCGTCGCGGTAGAGGACGGCGTCGCGGACGCGCACCGTTCGCGTGGCGAGCTCGGCCTTGGTGCCGACGGTGACACGGTTGGCGGCGGCGTCGGTGCGAAGCACGTAGAGCGGCTCGGGGCCGGCGATGCCGATGCCGCGCCGCTGGCCGACCGTGAAGTGGTGATAGCCGGCGTGAACGCCCAGCAGCTCGCCGGCGGCGCTCCTCAGTTCGCCCGAACGGTCGGCGAGCCCGCCGTGGCGGGCGAGGAACGAGCGCTTGCCCTCGCCGGCCAGGAAGCAGAGATCTTGGCTCTCGGACTTCGTCGCCACCATCAGTCCCGCCTCGGCGGCGAGCGCGCGGACCCGCGCCTTTCGAAGCTCGGCGAGCGGGAAGCTCATGCGCCCGAGCGTGCGAGGCGAGACGCCCGAGAGCATGTAGGTCTGATCCTTCGAGTCGTCGGCGGGCGCCGCCAGAAGCGCCTCGTCACCGAAGCGCTCGAGACGCGCGTAGTGGCCGGTCGCGAGGCTCGAGGCGCCCAGCCGGGTCGCCAGCTCGAGCATCGCGTCGATCCGCACCGAGCCGTTGCACAGCACGCATGGGTTGGGGGTCCGCCCGGCGCGATGGCCGGCGACGAACCCGCCGACGACCTCCCTGCGAAACCGTTGCTCGAGATCGAGCGTGACGTGAGGCATGCCGAGCGAGTGGGCGAGCTCGCGAGCGCCGAGCACCGCCAGCGGCGAGCAGCAGCTCTTGGCGGCGTCGGTGCGCTGGTCGGCCCAGAGCTTGACGGTCACGGCGACGACTTCCGCCCCGCGCTCGCGCTCGAGCAGCGCCGCGACCGCGGAGTCGACGCCGCCGCTAAGCGCCACCGCGACGTGCTCGCCCTCCCGCAGGGTCGGCTCGCCGGAACCTGTAGGCGCCAGCGGCTCCCCCGAGGCTGCGGCCCCCCCAAGTGCCCGGTGGAGTGCGTCGGCGGCGAGCTCTGAGGCGTGGCGTCCCTGGGCGCTCAGTCCTCCGAGCAGCTCTGCGACGTTGGCCGGCGTCGTCCGAGCCGCGTCGAGAAAGGGCATGCCCTCGATCTCCTCGGCCAGCGCGGCGGCGG
>JACDBR010000198.1 GCA_013694825.1 Solirubrobacterales bacterium | reverse complement strand
CGGCTTGCTCGATCACGGCTTCGCCCGGGCTCGACCTGGCGCGCGCCCGCTCTCGCCGCGCGGTGAGCTCTTCGTCGCTTGGCATCACCTTTGAGCCTAGGCAGGAGGCGGGGCGGGATGTTGCGGGTGGGTGAATCCCGCTGCCCGTGCTTGCGCTCATCTAGGCTGGTCGCTGTGCCTCGCCTCCCCGCCCGACGGCGCCCGAGCTCCGAGGAGCGTTCGGTCGGGCTCCTGCTCGCGGCCGGCCGGCTCGCCATCGGAGCGGGGATCTGGCTCGCCCCCGGCCCCTCGCTCAAGGCGCTCGGCTTCGACGCGCCGGATGGCCAAGCGCTGACCCTGGCCCGAATGGCGGGAGCGCGTGACCTCATTCTCGGCGCCTGGCAGGCGAGCTCGCTCTCAGACCGCTCGGAGCTGGGCCGCGCCACGATCGCGATCACCGCGGCCGACGCCTGCGACGTGATCGCCTTCGCTGCGGTGACGCGGTCGGGAGGGCCGCTGCGGGCCTCCGTCCTTGGCCTCGCGGGCGCAGTCCCCGCGACCGCGCTCGGTGCCTGGCTCGCGGCCCGGCTGCGCGGTTAGACGACGTAGGAAGACCGCCGGCTCGGCGCCCCGAGGCCCCATCGGCAGCTCGGTGACTTTAGTCATAACGACTTAGATTTCTTGATTCTTGCCTGTAGGGGCCTAGACTGAGAAGACGATGCGTTCGGACCACTTCACGACTAAGTCTCAGGAGGCCATGGCGGCGGCCAGGATCCTCGCCGAGCGCGCTCGGAACACGGAGATCGCGCCCGCCCACCTGCTGCTGGCGCTGGTCGACGAGGACGACGGCTTCGTCGGTCCGATCCTTCAGCGGCTCGACCATGATCCCGCTGTGACTCGCCGCGAGGCGCGAGCGGTGGTCGAGCGCCTGGCGACCCTCGCGGCGGGCGGCCGAGTCGAACCCGACGCCTCGCGAGCGCTGGTCCGCACGCTCGAGCAGGCCGAGCGCGAGATGTCGCGGCTTGGCGACGACTACATCTCCACCCATCACCTGCTGATCGCCCTGGTCGACTCGGACTCCGGCGTCGCCGAACTGCTCCCCTCGAGGCAGGAGATCATCGAGGCGCTCGACAGGCTCGGCGTCCCCCGGGTCACTTCCGCCGACCCCGAGGAGCAGTTCGAGGCGCTTGGGAAGTTCGGCCGCGACCTGACGAGCGAGGCGGAGGCCGGCAGGCTCGACCCCGTGATCGGCCGCGACGAGGAGATCCGTCGCGTCATCCAGGTTCTCTCGAGGCGGACCAAGAACAACCCGGTCCTGATCGGCGACCCCGGAGTTGGCAAGACCGCGATCGTCGAGGGGCTGGCACAGCGGATCATCGCTCGGGACGTCCCCGAGTCGCTGCGCGACCGCCGCGTGATCGCACTCGACATCGGCGCGCTGCTCGCCGGCTCGAAGTATCGCGGCGAGTTCGAGGAACGGCTCAAGGCAGTGCTCAAAGAGGTCCAGTCCGCCGAGGGCCGGATCGCGCTGTTCATCGACGAGCTGCACACGATCGTCGGTGCCGGTGCCTCTGAGGGCGCGGTCGACGCGGCCAACCTGCTGAAGCCGATGCTGGCCCGGGGCGAGCTGCGCGCGGTCGGCGCCACCACGCTCGACGAGTACCGCAAGCACATCGAGCCCGACGCGGCGCTCGAGCGCCGGTTCCAGCCGGTCAACGTTCCAGAGCCCGACGTCGCCGATGCGATCTCGATCCTTCGCGGCCTCAAGGAGCGCTACGAAAGCCACCACGGCGTTGGCATCACCGACAGCGCCCTGGTGGCCGCCGCGACGCTCTCGGAGCGCTACATCGCCGACCGCTTCCTGCCCGACAAGGCGATCGACCTGGTCGACGAGGCCGCTGCACGGCTCAAGATGGAGATCGAGAGCTCGCCGGTCGAGATCGACGAGGTCAACCGCCGCATACAGCAGCTCGAGATCGAGTCAACCGCGCTTGCCAAGGAAAAGGACGAGGGGTCCCGCGCCCGCCTCGAGGCGATCGAGGCCGAGCTCGCCGAGCTGGGCGAGCGCTCCGCTGAGCAGCAGGCGCGCTGGCGCAACGAGAAGGACGCGATCGATGCCATGAACGCGGCCCGCAACAACCTCGAGGAGGCCAATCGCGAGGCCGAGCGCGCCGAGCGCGACGCCGACCTCGAGCGCGCGGCGCAGCTTCGCTACGGCGAGATCCCCGAACTCGAGCGAACCCTGGCCGAGCAGGAGATCCGGCTGCGCGACCTCCACGCCGCCGCCGGGCCGATGCTCTCCGATCAGGTCACCGAGGAGGACATCGCGGAGGTCGTCGGCCGCTGGACTGGGATCCCGGTCTCTCGCCTGATGGAGGGCGAGGTCGAGAAGCTGATCGCGATGGAGTCGCGCCTGCACGAGCGGGTGATCGGCCAAGACGAGGCGGTCGAGGCGGTCTCGAACGCGCTGCGCCGCTCACGAGCCGGCCTCTCCGATCCGAACCGGCCGATCGGAAGCTTCCTCTTCCTCGGACCGACAGGCGTCGGCAAGACCGAGCTTGCCCGGGCGCTGGCCGAGTTCATGTTCGACTCCGAGCAGGCGATGGCGCGGCTCGACATGTCGGAGTACATGGAGAAGCACACCGTCTCCCGCCTGATCGGAGCCCCCCCGGGCTACGTGGGCTACGACGAGGGCGGCCAGCTCACCGAGGCGATCCGCCGCCGCCCCTACGCCGTGATCCTGCTCGACGAGATCGAGAAGGCTCACCCCGACGTCTTCAACGTTCTGCTCCAGATCATGGACGATGGCCGCCTGACCGATGGACGCGGGCGCACGGTGAACTTCACCAACGCGATCCTGATAATGACCTCCAATGTCGGCAGCCAGGAGATCGCGGGCGAAGTGGTCGACGAGCGGATTCGCGAGCGCGTCGAGGAGATCCTGGAGACCACCTTCAAGCCCGAGTTCCTCAACCGGATCGACGACACCGTGATCTTCCATCGGCTCGGCCGCTCCGACATCACCAGAATCGTCGACCTTCAGGTCGAGCTGCTGGCCGGCCGGCTGCATGAGCGCGGGCTCGAGGTCGAGCTCACCGACGCGGCGCGAACCCTGCTCGGCAACCTCGGCTACGACCCCACCTACGGCGCCCGGCCGCTCAAGCGGGTGATCGGTCGCACGCTGGTCGACCGGCTGGCGCTGAAGCTGCTCGAGGGGGAGTTCGCAGACGGAGGCACGATCCGAGTCGATGCCGCCGAGGGCGAGCTGGTCTTCGGACCGAGCTCCGGCCCCGCCGCGGTCGCAAGCTGAGTTGAGGGGCGGCCAGCCCCGTCAACTAGCGTCAAGCGGCGATGCGCGAAGCGGTGCTCGAGCAGGAGCAGGTCCTCGACGTCGCCATCGAGCGTGCCTTCGACGTCTTCGCCGACGCCCGCAACCTCGAGCAGTTGACCCCTCCATCGCTGCGCTTCCGGATCGTCTCCACATCGCCGATCGAGATCCGCGAGGGCACGCTGATCGAGTACCGGCTGCGGGTCCGCGGGATCCCAATCCGGTGGCTGACGCGGATCGCCGCGTGGAACCCTCCACACGGCTTCGTCGACGAGCAGCTTCGCGGCCCCTACGCGCTCTGGCACCACACCCACGAGCTCGAGGCGCTTGGCGAGGCGCAGACATTGGTTCGCGACCGGGTGCGCTACCGGATCGGCTTCGGCCCGATCGGCACCGTCGCGCACGCGCTCCTGGTGCGCCGAGAGCTCGAGGGCATCTTCGATTTTCGCCGCCGTGCGATCGGCCGGCTTACGCGCTGATGCACACCTGGAGCGCAAGCGCGCACGCTGGAGCTGATCGCCGCTCGACGCGCTCGCGGCAACGCTCGAGGATCCGGTCAGGCGTCCACCGGGCCGAGCAGCCTGACGGGACGGTCGAGTCGCCGTCTGACCTCCTCGACGTCGGGGCCGGTCTTGCCCTCGATAAGGAAGACCACCTCCTGAGCCGGAAACGCCGCGAGGGCGTCCTCGACCGCCTGGACGGTCTGCTCGTCTCCAACCCTGCCGTGGGCGTCGATCCCAGCCGCGGCCAACGTCGCGAGGCTGACGGCGAGCGCTCGCTGAGCATCGAACCGAGGCGAAGCTAGGTCGGACGCCCAGCGCTCGAGCCGCGACTGGACGATCGGTGCGAGCACGAGCAGCTCGGGCTCGCCGCCGCCGCCCAGCGAACGTGAGCCCTGCCTTGCGAGCTCGCCGATCCGCTCGGCGAGCTCGGGCGCATCGAGTGCCCGCGGCGCCACGACCAGCATGCGAAAGCGGGCGTCGGCGCGGCGGGCGACCTCGATCGGCTCGTCGTATCGCAGCCGTGCGGCGACGACCACCAGCGCGGCGAGGGTGAAGGCGCCGATCGCCAGGCCGAATTGGGCGCCAACGAAGGCGAAGGCCGCGATGACCGGCGCGATCAGGCCGAGGATCGCCAGCGGAACCAGCGGCGCACGGATCCGGGCCGGAAGGAAGCGCCTCATCGTCGCTCCACTACCCGAGCGCGGCGACACACGAGACGAGGGCATGCGAGAGTTCGGAGACGGGGCGGACCCGACCCCGGGGGAAGCTGAGAAGGAGACAGCACATGCCGACCTACATCATGCTCACGAAGCTGACGCCCGACGGCGTCAAGACGCTGAAGAACAACCCAGGCCGCGTCCAGGAGGTCAACCGCGAGGTCGAGCAGCTCGGCGTCAAGGTCGTCAGTCAGTGGGCGACGCTCGGGGCCTACGACTTCGTTTCCGTGATCGACGCCCCGGACCACAAGACGATGGCCAAGCTCTCGATCGAGATGGGCTCGCGCGGCTCGGTGGCCAACGAGACCCTGGCGGCGATGGACGCTGAGGAGTTCACGGACACGCTTTGATGCGGGCGCGCGCGCTTCGCGAACACGCATCCTGCCGGAGCGGCGAGGCTTGAGGATCCTGGTCGTCGGGTCGGGCGGGCGCGAGCACGCGATCGTGCGCGCCCTCGGCCGCTCCGCCGGCGCACACGATCTGCTCTGCACGCCGGGCAACGCAGGCATCGCTCGACAGGCCCGGGTGCTCGGGCCGGCGACCGCCGACG
>JACDBR010000173.1 GCA_013694825.1 Solirubrobacterales bacterium | reverse complement strand
CGCACCTCGGCGGGCAGCTCGAGCAGCCGCCGAACCAGCGCACGCTCGGCCGGCTCGGCGGCGGCGGCGAGCGCCTCGGGGCGGGCCGACGCCGACCCGTCGGCTCCGATGCTGCCCTCCTGCGCGGCCTTTCGCAGGATCGAGGCGATCCGGGCGTGCGCGTATTGGGCGTAGTAGACCGGGTTGTCCTGCGAGGAGCGTCGCGCGAGATCGAGATCGAGATCGAGCGTCGTGTCGTGGCTTCGCTGCAGCATGAAGAAGCGCGCCGCGTCGACGCCGATGTCGTCGACCAGCGCATCAAGCGACACGAAGTCGCCACGTCGCTTCGACATTCGAGCTCGCGCGCCGCCCTCGACGACGTTGCCGAGCTGCATGATCGGCGCCTCGTAGCGGTCGGGCTCGGTGCCGAGCGCCTCGACGGCGGCGCGCATCCGCGGCACGTAGCCGTGGTGGTCGGCGCCGAGCGGGTCGATCATCCGCTCCCAGCCGCGGCGCAGCTTGTCACGGTGGTAGGCGACGTCGGCGGCGAAGTAGGTCGGCTGGCCACCCGAGCGCACCAGGACGCGGTCCTTGTCGTCACCGAAATCGGTCGTGCGGAGCCAGGTCGCGCCCTCGCTCTCATAGACGTGGCCGCGGCTCCGAAGCTCCTCGACGACCGCCTCGACGAGGCCGTCGGCATGCATTCGGCGCTCGGAGAACCAGGTGTCGAAGACCACCCCAAAGCGCTCCAGGGTGGCCCGGATCCGCTCACGCATAGCCTCGGTGCCGTGCCGGGCGACCTGCTCGAGCGGCGTGTCGGGCTCGACGCCCGCGGCGCGAAGCTCGCCGGCGAGCTCGGTCACGTAGTCGCCCTTGTAGCCGTCCTCGGGAACCTCTCGGCCGAGCATCCGGGCGACGATCGAGGCCGCGAAGCGGTCGATCTGACGGCCGGCGTCGTTGAGCAGGTACTCGCGCTCGACCGTGTGGCCGGCCAGCTCGAGCAGCCGGGCGAGCGCGTCGCCGTAGGCCGCGCCGCGACCGCTGGCGGCGGTCAGCGGACCGGTCGGGTTGGCTGAGACGAACTCGACCAGCACCCGCTCGCGAGGCTGGGGCACGCTCGAGCCATAGATCGCGCCGGCCTCGAGGATCCCGAGCGTGCTCTCGCGATACCAGCGGTCGGAGAGAAAGAGATTGAGGAATCCCGGGCCGGCGATCGAGATCCGCTCGACCCGGTTGGCCAGCTCGCGTTCGAGCTCGGCAGCCAGCGACTCGGCCAGCTCGCGAGGTGGACGGCCCGCCAGCGGCGAGAGCAGCATCGCGACGTTGCTCGAGTAGTCGCCGAGCTCGGCACGCGGCGGACGCTGCAGGGACATTCGCGAGGCGCGCTGCCCGACCAGCCGTCCGGCGGCGCCTTCGACGGCCGAGCGCAGCTCGCCGACCGGATCGGTGGGGATCGCCGCGCTCACGCACCGATACTAGGCGCGCTATCGACGCCTGGCCGGGCTGCGTGGGACGGCTGATCGAGCGCTGCGCGAGCGGTCGATCAGCCATCACCTCGGCCACGGGGTCATCTAGGCTGCTGGCCGCCATGAGAGCCCTGGTCACCGGCGGCGCCGGCTTCATCGGATCGAACCTCGTCGATGCCCTGGTCGAGCGGGGCGACGATGTGCTGGCGCTCGACGACCTCTCATCGGGACGCTCGGCGAACCTCGAGCCTGCGCGCGGCGAGGGCGCGCGGCTCATCGAGGGCGACATCGCCGACTCCGCGCTCGTCCGCGAGCTCGTAGCCGAGCTGAAGCCGCAGGCGGTCTTCCACCTCGCCGCCCAGATCGACGTCCGCCGCTCGATCTCCGATCCCGGCTTCGACCTGCGCGTCAACGTCGGCGCCACGCTCAACCTCCTGGCGGCCGCCCATGACTCGGGTTGCGAGCGCTTCCTGCTTGCCTCGACCGGCGGCGCGATCTACGGCGAGGGCGACGGGCGCGAGCTGCCGCTGCCCGAAGACGCCGACCGCCGGCCCGACGCTCCCTACGGCCAGAGCAAGTACGCCGCCGAGGGCTACGTGAGCCTGTGGAGCCGGCTCTACGGGCTCTCGACGGCGGCGCTGAGGCTTGGCAACGTCTACGGCCCCCGCCAGGACCCACACGGCGAGGCCGGCGTGGTCGCGATCTTTAGCCGGGCGCTGCTCGGCGGCGAGGCCCCGCGGGTCTTCGGCGACGGCGAGCAGACCAGGGACTACGTCTACGTCGGCGACGTGGTCGACGCCTTCCTGGCCGCCTCGCGCTCTCGAGCCGGCGGCGCCTTCAACGTCGGCACCGGGGTCGAGACCAGCGTGCTGGAGCTGGGTCATCTGATCGGGGAGGCATGCGGAGTCGAGTTCGAGCCGCGGCTCGAGCCGGCCCGGGCCGGCGAGGTGCAGCGGATCTCAATCGACTCCGGTCGTGCCGAGCGCGAGCTCGGCTGGAGGGCGCAGGTCTCACTCGCCGACGGAATCGCGGAGACCGCCGCCCACTTCAGGTCCGGCTCCGAGGGCCCGCGGCCCGCCGGCTGACGCCGAGCGCGCCGGGCTCAGCGCTCGCGCTCGTAGGCGAGCGCTGCGCCGACCCGCTCGAGCGGGGTCGGGTGAGTCGAGAGCAGGAAGCTGGTGAGGCCGGGCGGGTCGGGGTCGTTGAGGTTGACTCGCGCGAAGCGGCGCTGGAGCGCGACGAGGCCCTCCGGATCATCGGTCAGGCGCAGCGCGAAGGCGTCGGCGCTCGCCTCCACCTCCCGGGAGAGCTGGTTGCCTGGCACGCCGAGGAC
>JACDBR010000148.1 GCA_013694825.1 Solirubrobacterales bacterium | reverse complement strand
GCCGTACCCCCGGCGTCGCGCCTGCCGTCGTCGTGGCTGACTCCACGTGGTGCGTCCTCGTGGAGCGCGCCCGGGCTCAGCCCTGGAGCGCGCCCTCCAGGGCGGACGATGCTTCCTCGGCCTGGCCCTCGTCCATCGGGACGATCTGGGCGGCCTCGGCGATCTCGGAGTAGTTGTCGACCACGAACTGCATGAACCCCTCGACCTCGGGGCGCTGTAGCGCCTCGGCGGAGGGATACATGAACAGCGGCCGCCCGAGCGGCGAGTACTCGCCCGACTGGACCGACTCCACCGACGGCTCGACGCAACCGTCGCCCTCGTCGACGGAAACCAGGTTCAGCGTGTCCTGGTTCTGCTCGTAGAAGGAGAGGCCGAAGTAACCCAGGGCCTCCGTGTCGCCCGAGACGCCCTCGACCAGGACGTTGTCGTCCTCAGAGGGCTGATAGTCCTTGCGGCTGACGCCCTCTTCACCGTTGATCTCATCGGTGAAGTAGTCGAACGTCCCGGAATCCGTACCGGGCCCGTAGAGGCTGACGTCGACGTCGGGCAGCGGCTCACCGGTCTCGGCGTCCTCGCCGAGCTCGCTGTAGTTGGTGACCGTGTCGTCGGTCCACAGCTCGGCGAGCTGATCGGTCGTCAGACAGCCGATCTCGAGCTCGGGGTTCGTGGTGATCGCGATCCCGTCGTTGGCGACCTGGATCTCGTCGTACTCGACGTTGCCCTCCTGGCAGAGCTTCTCCTCCTCGGCCTCGATTGGCCGCGAGGCATCGGAGATGTCGGTCTCGCCGGCGCAGAACTTCTCGAAGCCTCCACCGGTTCCCGCGGCTCCGACGGTCGCATCGACCTCGGGCTCTTCCTCGCGGTAGAGCTCGGCGGCGGCCTGGGCGAACGGCTGCACGGTGCTCGAGCCGTCGATCGCGATCGTGCCCGACACGCCACTGCCGCCCGAGTCTTCCTCGCCGCAGGCGACGGCGCCGATCGAGAGCGCCGCGCAGCAGCTCACGATCAGCCAAAGGTTGCTTCGTCTCACTGAGTCTCCTTGTCTACGGGCGGCGAGAATCGCCGCCCCTTCCTTGGACGCTTCGATTGCCCCGGCAGCGTCGCGACGTCGCCGCTTGATCCTGTTACGGCGAGGTCGCCGGGTAGTGAAAAACCTGTGAACGCCGGTGAGGGCCACACGATGCTCGCCTAAGGGCGAGGCGTGGTTCGCGAGGGCTCGCCTAAGCGTGACTGGCGCTGATCGACCCGGCCTCGTCGGCGAGCATCTCGAGGCGCGCGGCTACGTCAGACCCATGAGCTTCGCCGTCGGCCCCCGGCAGGTCCTCGGCGCCCTCCGCGTCGATGCCGCCGTCCGGCGCGGGCACCTCGGCGGCTCCGCGCTGCGGATCCGCGCGGGTCTCAGCCTCGAAGCGGTAGCCGACGCCGAAGTGCGTGTGGATGTAGTCCCAGCCCGGCGACGCCTGGTCGAGCTTGGCTCGCAGCTTGCGAACGAACACGTCGACCGAGCGGTCGCCGTGAGCCATCGTGTAGCCCCAGACGCGCTGGTAGATGTCCTCGCGCTCGATCACCCGGCCTGAGGTATCGGCCAGGGTCTGGAGCAGCTCGAACTCACGCCGCGTCAGCCCGAGGCCCTGGCCCGAGACGAAGGCCTGGAACTGATCCGCACGGATCTCGATCTCCCCGGCAACCATCGGGCCGACGTCGACGGGCGGGCGGCTGCGCCGGCGCCGGCGGGAGACGGCCTCGATCCGGGCCAACACCTCCTCGGGGTGGCAGGGCTTGCTGATCCAGTCGTCGGCACCCAGACGCAGCCCGCGGATGCGCTGTGCCAGGGTCGCCTGAGAGCAGACCACCGTCCCGAGGTCAGGGACCATCGAAGAGACGCGCTGAAGGAAGTCCCAGGCGTGCGGGCCGAGGGCGTTCATGTCGACGACCAGCGCGTCGAGACGCATCGCTATGAGCTCGTCGGCCGGCACCGCGGATGAGAACACGCGGTACTCCCAGCCGTTGGACTCGAAGCGGCGAGTCAGGACGCGCAAGAAGCCGCTGTCGGAGTCGATAACGGCGACGCGCATTGTGCGGGAGGAGGCAGAGCTCATGGTCGGCCGAGCCAAGCTGGCCACCCGGAAGAGTAATGGTCGGCGGGGACCTAAGGGGCGCGTGTTCACGGAACTTTCACAGCGCTATTTCTCGGGATCTTCACTCCGGCACCGAGATCGGCTCGGATACTCACCGGCAGACGGGTTGCCCGTCTCCGACGCGCCGCTCACTCCCTGCCCCGAGCCGCGCGTCATCAGCTCGCGAAATCGGCCGGAGCCTTCGGGCGCTCGGCCCTTTCGCGTGCCCGACGCGGGGCCATCGGACCCCCCGGCGCACGGGCCGGAGGCGGGCCGGGCTCAGATAGACTCGGGCCATGCTGATCGCTGGAAGGCGCCTCGTGGCCGTCGCGCTGGGCCTGATCTTGAGCTTCGGCTTCGCCGCCCCGGCACTTGCCGCCGATGGCGAGGGGCTCGCCGGCCGTCCAAGCGACGCCACGATCACATTCTTCTGCTTCGGCGTGATGATCTTCTTCGTCGCGTTCGTCATCATCGCCTCGGTCATCCAGGGTCGGCTCGACAGCCGCAAGGAGCGCGCCCGCGCCGACCTCGAGCGGCTGCGCCGGCCTTAGCTGCGGCCACGCGCCGCTCCCACCGGGGGTACGTGCCGCATGACCTGCGTACCTCGCCGTGGGTGAGCGCTTTGTAGCCTTTCGGCGGTGCCTGCCGGCCGGCGTCCGGTGCGGCGCCCCAGCGTCGCTTAGGATCGAGGTTGTGAGCGTCCGCTACGAGCGCAGCGGCCCGGCTGCCGTGCTGACGATCGACCGGCCGGAGCGTCGCAACGCGGTCGACCCGTCGACGGCAGAGGGGCTGCGCGAGGGCCTCGAGCGCTTCGAGGCCGACCCGGAGGCCCGGGCCCTGATCCTCACCGGTGCGGGCGACCAGGCGTTCTGCGCCGGAGCCGACCTGAAGGCGATCTCAGGCGAGCTCGACGAGGCGAGCCTGCGAGCCTGGGCGCTCAACTCGGGCGGGCCGCTCGGGTTGACGCGCTTGACGCCCTCGAAGCCCACGATCGCAGCGCTGCGCGGCTGGTGTCTGGCCGGAGGATTGGAGCTGGCTTTGTGGTGCGACCTGCGGATCGCCGGGCGATCTTGCCGGCTCGGCTTCACCGAACGCCGCTTCGGGGTGCCGCTGATCGACGGCGGCACCCAGCGCCTGCCGCGAGTTATCGGCATGGGCCGGGCGCTGGAAATGATCCTGACTGGGCGGCTGGTCGACGCATCCGAGGCGCACGCCTGGGGCCTGGTCAACGAGCTGGTCGATGACGAGCGCGTGCTCGAGCGAGCGTTGGAGCTGGCCGAGTCGCTCGCCGCCGTCCCACAGCCGACGATGCTCTCCGATCGCCGCGCGGCGCTGGAGGGCGCGGGCACGCCGCTGAGCGAAGGGCTGGCGCTGGAGGCTGAGCTCGGCCGCGAGGTCCTGCCCGACGCGGCGCGCGGCGC
>JACDBR010000147.1 GCA_013694825.1 Solirubrobacterales bacterium | reverse complement strand
GCTCGGGGTAGTAGGCGACGTGCGAGAAAAAGCCCGTCAGCGCGCAGATGATGATCAGCGGCAGCAGCGCCGAGCCCAGCATCGAGGTCAGCCAGGGGCCGCGCAGCGGACTGCGCCAGAACTCGCGCCGAAACGGTCCGGGCGGCGGCTTCTCGGGATCGGGTAGGGGGAGCTTGAGCTTGGCCATCGGCTCAGGGGTCTACCGAAGCTCCGCCAGCGTTACTGCCGTCGCCCGCCGGGTCGACCGGAGAGCCCTTCGGCTCGATCCGCTGGATCAGCGCCGGGTCGGTCCGCGAGACGACGAGCGCAGCGCCGGTGCGGGGATCGACGCCGATCGTGTTCGGCTGGCGGATCGTCGGATATCGCGCCACCTCCTCGAGCCCCTCCTCGGTCAGCGCCAGCTCGACCGCCTCGTTGGTCGCGCTGAGAGCAACCCAGAGGCGGTCGCGCCTGGCGTCGATGTCGACGCCGTACGGGGTGCCCTCGAGCGGGGTCTCGCCGACCAATCGAAGCTCGGGCGCCAGCCGGTACTCGAGGATCGCGTCGCCGCGGGTGTCGATCACGAACGCCCGCCCGCCGTCGGTGGCGATGTGGGTCGGGCCCTCGCCGGCGTCGAGCTCGCCGAGCTGCTCGAGCGACTCCGGGTCATAGGTCGCGATCCGCCGCTCGGTCACCGCGACGACGGCGATCACACCCTGGGCGGAGTCGACGTTGCCGGGCTGCACCGGCGTCTCGAGCGTGTCGATCGTGGCGCCGTCGGAGTCGAGCACGGTCAGCGTGTCCGACATCTCGTCGCCGACGAAGTAGCGCTCGCCGAGCTTGGTCGCGTCGTGGGGGAAGTCGCCCACCGCAAAGTTCTCGGTCTGGCCCTCGGGCAGCGAGGTCACGACCAGCTCATCGGCGTCCTCGGCCGGCGCCAGCACCGGGCCGCCTGGGGCTACTAGCTCGAGATGGCGGGCGTGGGCCGGCAGCGAGATCGTCCGCTCGACCTCGAGCGTGCGGGCGTCGACGAGCGCGAGGCTGGGAGGGAACTCGATCCCGACGGCGGCCAGGTTGGTCTTCGGGTCGACGACGATCCCTTCCGCCCCGTTGCCGATCTCGGCCGTCTCGCCGGCCGGCTCGCGGGTCAGCTCGGGTGACTCCGCGGGCTCGGGCGGTGGGCCGAGGCCGGCGTCCTCGGCCTCCCCGCCGCAGCCGACCGCCACCACGGCGAGCAGCGCGCAAAGCAGCGCCAGGGCTAGGAGACGGCGGTCCATGTACCGGGTAGCGCGGCGGCGAAGCGTGAGCCGGGCGCGAGCGCGGCGACCTCGCGGGCGTCCTCGAAGGTGTCGACGTCGCGAAGCACCGCGAGCTCGCGCCAGCGAAGGCCGAGCTCACGAAGCCGGGCGCGCTGGGCCTCCACCGTGTCCGCCCTGCTCATCCGAACCCCCTCGAAGACGTCACGGCTTGCCCGCCGCAGGCCGACCGCCCAGTAGCCGCCGTCCTCGGCCTCGCCGAGTACGGCGTCGTCCGCTCCATCGGTGAGGGCACCCAGCGACGCGCTCAGCAGCTCTGCCGTGAGCTGGGGGGTGTCCATGCCGACGAGCAGAGCCGGCCCGCCGACGTCCTCGAAGGCTGATGCGAGCCGCTCGTCGAGCCCGTCGCCGCGCTGGGAGATCAGCTCGAAACCCTCCGGCAGCCACTCGCCAGGGCTTCCGTCGAGACAGAGGACACGGCGCGCCACCGGGGTCGCCACCACCGCCTCGAGCGTGTCGCCAAGCGCCGCCTCGGCGAGCGCCGCGGCCTCAGCCGGGGTGCAGGGCGGCGAGAGGCGGGTCTTCGAGCGTCCCGCCACCGGCTCCTTGGCGATCACGATCAGCGCCGCGTCGCCCGCCGGGTCCTTACGCCGGGCCGCCGCGCTTGACGAAGCCTCGCTCACCGCAGGACCCGCGCCATGTCGCCGACCGCGCGCACAGTGCCGCGGAGCGTTCCGGTCACCTTCGAGCGCCCGAGCCGCGGCGCGTAGCCGACCTCGACCTCTTCGATCCTCCATCCCGCGGCGCCGGCCCGCAGCACCATCTCGAGCGGCCAGCCGAAGCGCCGGTCGAGGATCCCGAGCGCCAGCAGCTGCTCGCGGCGAGCGGCGCGCATCGGGCCGAGGTCTCGTACGCGGGCACCCGAGCGCCTCCGAAGCTCGCGGGCCAGCACCCGGTTGGCGATCCGCGAGTGAAGCGGCCAGGCGCCGGGCTGGGCGTTGCGGGCGCCGAGCACGAGGTCGGCTCGGTCGGCGGCGATCAGACCCCAGACCGAGGGCAACTCGCCGGGGTCCAACGAGCCGTCGCAGTCCATGAAGCAGACGATCTCATCAGCGGCGGCGGCGAGCCCGGCGGCGCAGGCGGCGCCGAAGCCGCGCGTCGGCTCGCTGACGACGCTCGCGCCAAGCTCACGAGCGATCTCGGCGGAGCCGTCCGTGGAGCCGTTGTCGACGACGATCGGGCGATGGCCGGACGGCATGCGGGCAAGCACTCCGGGGATCGCCTCGGCCTCGTCGAGGACCGGGAGCACGACGTCGGGCATGTAGGCAAGCCTCGCAGCTTCGATGGGCCGCGGGCCGCGTTCACGGGTTCGGTGCATCGGCCAGCCGCCCGAATCGCGATCATTCCGCCAGATGGAGAGCGCGACGATCAGCCGCCCCGAGGAGGCGCGCCGCGCCGGCGCGGGGGCCGAGGGACTGCGCTCGGTGGCCGTGCCGGTGGTGATCTGGGCGGCGTTGATCGCGGTCGGCTGGCTCGTCGGCACGGTCCTCAACGACGCCGGCACCGTGATCATGCTCGACGCGCCGCCGCTCTACGGCGACTGGGACCTGCGCTACGGGCCCGGGGTGCTGATCCCGGTCGGGGTCGGAGCGGCGCTCGTCGCAGG
>JACDBR010000123.1 GCA_013694825.1 Solirubrobacterales bacterium | reverse complement strand
GAGCGCGACCAGGCTCGCCGCGTAGATGCCGGTCGCGACCTGGGCGCGCGCGCCCTGGGCGGCCAGGATCAAGGTGACGCCGAGTCCGAGGAAGAGGAAGAACGCCCACTCGTGCGAGCGGCCGCGGAAGCGCGGCTTCTGCCGGGCGATGAACTCGGCCGCTGCCTCCTTGGCGTCGAAGACCCGCTCGGTGGCGGCCTCTTTGGCGTCGGCAACCCGCTCGGTGGCGACCTGGCGGGCGTCGGCGGCGCGCTGGCTTGCCACCGCCTTGGCTCCGGAGACCCTGTCGGCCGCCGCATCGCGCCGGTCCGCGAAGCGCTCGATGGCGGCCTCGCGCTGTTCGGCCAAGCGCTCGGAGGCGCTCTCGGCTGATCGCCCCGGCCCCTGCTCCGGCTGCGGGCCCCTCTCCGGCTCCTCGGCCATTACAAGGCGAATCTAGCGGAGCAGGGCCGGAATCGTGCATGTTCTCCGCGAGTGGCAACGCGTGGCACGCTATATGTAGCGTCTAGAGGGCAAGAGGAAGACCAAGGGCACTAGTTATAGTAGAATGAGCGCATGCATTGCCCGGTCTGCGAGCACGACACGAGGGTCATCGAGAGCCGCCCTGCTGACGACGGCTCCGCCGTGCGAAGACGGCGCGCGTGCATCAACTGCGGGCGGCGGCAGACGACGTTCGAGCGCTTCGAGCGGCCGGTGCCGCTGGTTCGCAAGCGAAGCGGGGATCTCGAGCCGTTCGATCGCGCGAAGCTCCGCGCGGCGCTGATCAGGGCGGCGCACAAACGTCCCGTCGAGCCGGCGGCGATCGCCTCGATCGTCGAGCGGATCGAGCTCGAGTCCGAGACGGGCGAGAGCGAGATCGCGGCGGAGCGGATCAGCGAGGCCGCGCTCGAGGCGCTCGGGCGGCTCGACGCCGGCGCCTTCCTCCAATACGCCGGCACGCTGCCCGACGCGAATCCCCAAATAGCGGAGTTGCTCTCAACCGGTTCTGTCCGAGCCGGCCGCAAGAGTTAATCGTTCCCCCTTCAACCGTTGTCGCAGAGGAGAAAGCATGTCGGAAACCGCCGCAAATACCGTTGAAACGTCCCGTCGAGGGATGACGGTCGAGCGCCGGTTCACGAGCCCTGACGTGCATCCGTTCGACGCCATCGAGTGGGAGCTTCGCGACGCCGTGATCGGCGATCCCGCAAATCCCGCCTTCGAGCAGCGCGGGGTCGAGTTCCCGAAGAGCTGGTCTCAGAACGCGACCAACATCGTCGCCCAGAAGTACTTCCGCGGCCGGATCGGCTCGCCCGAGCGCGAGCGCTCGGTCAAGCAGATGATCTCGCGAGTCGCCGGCACGATCTCGACTTGGGGCCGCGACGGCGGCTACTTCGCCTCCGACGATGACGGTGACGCCTTCGAGGCCGAGCTGACCCACATCCTGCTCGACCAGAAAGCCGCCTTCAACAGCCCGGTCTGGTTCAACGTCGGCTTCGAGGAGCACCCGCAGTGCTCGGCCTGCTTCATCCTCTCCGTCGAGGACACGATGGAGTCGATCCTCGACTGGAACACCCGCGAGGGAATGATCTTCCGCGGCGGCTCGGGCTCGGGGATCAACCTCTCCAACATCCGTGGCTCGACCGAGCATCTCTCCAAGGGCGGCTACGCCTCCGGACCGGTCTCGTTCATGCGCGGCGCCGACGCCTGGGCCGGGACGATCAAGTCCGGCGGCAAGACCCGGCGCGCGGCGAAGATGGTCGTGCTCGACGTCGACCACCCCGACATCGAGAGCTTCATCTGGTGCAAGGCCCACGAGGAGGAGAAGGCCGCGGCGCTGCGCGACGCGGGCTTCGACATGTCGATCGACGGTGACGGCTTCACCTCGATCCAGTACCAGAACGCCAACAACTCGGTCCGCGTCTCCGATGAGTTCATGGACGCGGTGGCCGCCGGGATCGACTGGGACCTCAAGGCCCGCACCGACGGCTCGGCGACCAAGACGCTGCCGGCCGGCGAGTTGATGCGACAGCTCTCCGACGCCGCCTGGCGCTGCGCCGACCCGGGCATCCAGTACGACACGACGATCAACCGCTGGCACACCTGTCCCAACTCGGGCCGGATCAACGCGTCTAACCCGTGCAGTGAATACATGCACGTCGATGACTCGGCCTGCAACCTGGCCTCGCTCAACCTGATGCGCTTCCGCGGCGAAGACGGCTCTGTCGACGTCGGCGAATTCGAGCATTCAGTCGACGTGGTCCTGCTGGCGCAGGAGATCGTCGTCGGGCCGGCCAGCTACCCGACCACGGAGATCGGCGAGAACGCCCGCGCCTTCCGCCAGCTCGGGCTCGGCTACGCCAACCTCGGCGCGCTGCTGATGTCGAACGGGATCCCCTACGACTCCGACGAGGGGCGCACGCTAGCCGCCTCGATCACGGCGCTGATGACCGGACGCGCGTACCGCCAGTCGGCTCTGGTCGCCGGCGCGATCGGCACCTACGAGCGTTATCCGGAGAACCGCGAGCCCCACAACGAGGTGATGCGGATGCACCGCGACGCCGCCTACGAGATCGACGGCGCGGCCGGCGACGTGGCATTGCTGGATGCGGCGAAGCGCTCGTGGGACGAGGCGGTCGAGCTCGGCGACGAGCACGGCTACCGCAACGCCCAGGCAACGGTCCTGGCGCCGACGGGGACGATCTCCTTCCTGATGGACTGCGACACGACCGGAGTCGAGCCGGACTTCTCGCTGGTCAAGTTCAAGGAGCTTGTCGGCGGTGGTCAGATGACGATCGTCAACCGCACGGTGCCGATGGCGCTTCGCACGCTCGGCTACTCGGAGTCGCAGGTCTCCCAGATCGAGGCCTACATCAACGAGACCGGCACGATCATCGACGCCCCCGAGCTCTCGGGCGAGCACCTGCCGGTGTTCGACGTCGCGGTCGGCGAGCGGGCGATCTCGCACATGGGCCACATCCGGATGATGGCCGCGGTGCAGCCATTTATCTCAGGCGCAATCTCGAAGACCGTCAACCTGCCGCAGACGGCGACGGTCGACGAAATCGCCGACGCCTACACCCAGGGCTGGGAGCTCGGGCTCAAGGCGCTGGCGATCTACCGCGACGGCTCGAAGACCGCACAGGCGCTTCGCACCGACGCCCAGGAGGAGAAGGCGGAGCCGGCCGCGGAGCCGCAGGTGGTCGTTCAGCCGGCGCCGCCGCGGCGCAAGATGCCGCGCTAGCGCGAGTCGCTGACCCACAAGTTCTCGATCGCCGGCCACGAGGGCTACATCACGGCGGGCAAGAATGAGGACGGCGCGGTCGGCGAGATCTTCCTCACCGACATCGGCAAGGAGGGCTCGACGCTGCGCGGGATGATGAACGCCTACGCGACGGCGATCTCGCTCGGCCTCCAGTACGGCGTGCCGCTCGAGGAGTTCGTCAACAAGTTCTCGTACATGCGCTTCGACCCGGAGGGGATCACCGGCAACCCGGAGATCCCGTTCGCCAAGTCGATGCCCGACTACATCATGCGCTGGCTGGCGAGCCGGTTCATCCACGACGTCGACGCGCTCGAGGAGCTCGGGATCATGACCAAGGACGTCAGGGCCCGGAAGGAGGCTCAGCAGGCGCTGTTCTCGGCCGACACCGCGGGTCCGCCTGAGACGGCAGAGTCGAAGGCCGCGAACGGCAACGGCGGCCAAGCAACCGGGAACGGCAACGGTCATGCTGGCAACGGAGGCGGCGGCAGGAGCGTGCCAAGCTCCGAGGCCAAGGCGGCCTCGCCCGGTCCGGGTGCGGCGATTCCTGCCGCGGCCGGGTTCACCGACTCTCCCCCGGTCCGCCCGGCGAAGATCATCGGCCGCGACCTCGGCCCGGCCTGCGAGCAGTGCGGCGGCATGATGCAGCGCACCGGCTCCTGCTACACCTGCTCGAGCTGCGGCAACAACACCGGCTGCGGCTGAGCCGGGCGTAGGCCCAGGCGTTCCGCGGAACGCCTCGAGCGCGGAGGTAGCGGATGCGCCTGGACCTGATGGTCGAGGGACAGGAGGACGTGAGTTGGGAGAGCTGGCTCGAGATTGCGGGCGCTTGCGAGCGCGCGGGCATCGGGACGCTCTTTCGCTCCGACCACTACTTCTCCGTCGACGAGATCGATGCTCGCGGGTCGCTCGATGCCTGGGGGACGATCTGTGGGCTCGCCGCCGCGACCGAGACGCTTTGCTTCGGGACGCTCGTCTCCCCCGTCACCTTCCGCCATCCGTCAACCCTGGCGAAGCTCGTCGTCACCGCGCAGGCGGTCGCCGGCGGGGATCGGATCGAGCTCGGACTCGGCGCCGGCTGGTGGAAGGCCGAGCATGAGTCCTACGGGTTCGCCCTGCCGCCGACCTGGAAGCGGATGCGGATCCTCGCCGAGCAGGCCGAGCTGATCAGCCGCCAATGGACCGAGGAGTCGGTCAGCTTCTCCGGCAAGCACTACGAGACCAAGCAGCTGACGGCCTGGCCGCTGCCGGAGCGAAAGCCACGGCTGATCATGGGCGGCCAGGCCGGGCCGAAGAGCGCCCGGCTCGCCGCCCGCTGGGCCGACGAGTACAACACGCCCCACGCCAACCTCGAGCAGTGCCGCGAGCGGCGCGAAGCGATCACGGCGGCGTGCGAGCAAGCCGGCCGCGAGCCGATCCCGCTCTCGGCGATGCTCGGCTTCGTGATCGCCCGAGACCGTGACTCGCTGCTCGAGAAAGCCGCCGAGCACGCGCGCTGGCGGAACTCCGATGCCGGCTCACCGCAGGCCTACCTCGACTCGCTCCCGGATCACTACGTGATCGGCACCGTCGAGGAGGCCGCGGCGCAGCTACGCGAGCTCGAGCGGGCCGGGGTCAGCCGGGCGATGCTCCAGCACCACGTCTACTGGGACACCGAGACGATCGAGCTGATCGGCCACGAGCTCGCCGATGCAGTCGGCTGAAGCGACGCTCGGCCGACCCTGACCGCTGAGGAGCAGCTGTGGCGCTCGTGATCGCCGCCGCCTTCGCCGGCGCGATCCTCCAATCGGCCGTCGGATTCGGCTTCGCGCTGGTCCTCGGCCCGGCGCTGTTCGCCGTCCTGGAGCCGGCCGACGCGCTCTTCACGGTGCTGGCGCTGAGCATCCTGCTGAACTCCTTCACGCTGCTCGGAGAGGGCCGCCAGCGCCACGTCCGGCCCGAGCTGCCGGTGCTGCTGGCGGCCTCGCTCCCCGGCCTGGCGGCCGGCGCGCTGATCTTCACTGCGCTCTCGCGGGAGACGCTTCAGATCGCGATCGGGGTGGCGGTGATCGCCGCCGCCGCAATCGACCAGGGGCGCGAGGGCTCGCCGGTCGAGGCCGCCGAGCGGCCGATCGGTGCCTGGACCGCGATCCCGGTCGGCGTCGCCGCCGGCGCGTTGACTACGACCACAAGCACCAACGGCCCGCCGCTGCTGCTGTTCTTCCGCGCCCGCGGCTTCAGCCCGGCCGAGGTCCGCGACACGATGGCGGCGATCCTGCTGGCGCTGAACCTGATCGGGATCCCGCTCGGCTTTCTTTTCTCCGATCCGGGCCTCGGCTTCGAGGCTGGCACCTTCCTGGCCCTGATGGCGACGGTGATCGCCGGCGTGCTGGTCGGGCGCAGCGCCTTCACGCGCATGGAGGCACGTCACTTTCACGCGGTGGGACTGGTGCTGGTCGTGATCGCGGGGGTGGCGAGCCTGCTTGCCGGAGCGGGCGTGATCTAGCGAGCCGCGCCCCCGCCCGCTCGCTCCCTCAGCAGCTCAGAAAGCCGCAGCCAGCTCCGGATCGCGCCCCTCGGCAAGCTGGGTGCCGAGCATCGCCGCGTAACGGCCGCCGAGCGCCAGCAACTCCTCGTGGGTGCCGAGCTCGGCTACGCCGCCGCCGGCGAGCACGGCGATCTGCTCGGCGTCGCGAATCGTCGAGAGGCGGTGGGCGATCGCGATGGTCGTGCGATCGCGCGAGAGCTCGTCGAGCGCCTGCTGAACCGCGCGCTCGGTCTCGCTGTCGAGCGCGCTCGTCGCCTCGTCGAGGATCAGCACCGGCGGGTTTCGCAGCACCGCGCGGGCGATCGCGATCCGCTGCTTCTCGCCGCCGGAGAAGCGGTAGCCGCGCTCGCCGACGACCGTGTCGTAGCCCTCGGGCAGGCCGTCGATAAGCGCGTGGATCTGCGCCGCTCGGGCGGCCGCCACGATCTCCTCGTCGCTTGCCTCCGGCTTGGCGAAGCGCAGGTTCTCGCGAATCGAGGAGTGGACGAGATAGGTCTCCTGCGAGACCAGTCCGACGCTCGCCGCGAGCGATGCGTGCGTCAGGTCGCGGACGTCGACGCCGTCGATCCGCACGGCACCCAGCTCGGCGTCGTAGAGCCGCGCCAGCAGGTAGGCGAGCGTGGTCTTCCCGGAGCCCGTCTCGCCGACCAGCGCCAGCGTCGTCCCGGGCTCGACACTTAGCTCGACGTCGCGGAAGGTCCACTGCGAATCGGCCGCGTAGCGGAAGCCGACGCGCTCGAACTCGACCCGGCCGGCGACCTCGGCGGCCGGGCGGGCGAGCGCGCCCTCGCGCTCGCCGACCTCGATCGGCTCGTCGAGGTAGGCGAAGATGCGCTCGAAGAGCGCCAGCGAGCTCTGCACCTCGACCCCGACCGAGAGCAGCGAGCCGATCGGGAAGAAAAGCCGCGTCTGAAGGGTCGTGAAGGCGACCAGGGTGCCGATCGAGATCATCTCGCCACCGCCCGCGATCGAGAGCCCGGCGATCAGGTAGACGAGCGCGGGCATGACCGCGAAGGCCATCTGCACGGAGGCCATCCGCCAGCGCCCGGCCATCCGCGAGCGGACCTCGAGATCGGCCAGCTCCTCGGACTCGCGGCTGAAGCGCCCGGCGAGCTCGTCGCTTCGGCCCATCGTGCGGCCGAGCAGCATCCCCGAGACCGACAGCGACTCCTCGACCAGCGCCGACATGTCGGCCATCCGTCCCTGGCGCACGCTCGTGATCTTGCGGCGCTCCTGGCCAACCCGCCGGGTCAACCAGACGAAGAAGGGCAGCAGGAAGAGCGCGAAGGAGGCCAGGCGCCAGTCGAGCAGGAACATCGCTACGGTCGCCGCGATCACGGTCGTGACGTTGGAGACGATCGAGGTCGCGGTGCTCGTGACGACATTTTGGACGCCGCCGATGTCGTTGGCGATCCGCGACTGGATCTCACCGGTCCGGGTGCGGGTGAAGAAGGCGAGCGAGAGCCGCTGGAGGTGTCGGTAGACCGCGGCGCGCAGGTCGTGCATGACGCGCTGGCCGACCCGGTTGGAGAGCAGCGTCTGGGCGACGCCGAGCGCCCCCGTCGCGATCGCGATCGCGATCATCCCGGCCACGAGCCCGGCCAGCAGCCCGGTGTCGGCCTCCGGTATCGCGGTGTCGAGCACGCCGCGAAGCAGGAACGGCGAGACCATCGCGAGCCCGGCCGAGACGAAGATCAGGCCGAGGACGATCCCGAGCCGGCCGCGGTAGGGACGAAACAACGCCAGCATGCGGCTGCGGTCGAGCCCTCGGCGTGCGGTTCCGGGAGCGCCGCCGGCTTCCGTGGCGCTGGGCTCGCCCGGCGCGCCC
>JACDBR010000092.1 GCA_013694825.1 Solirubrobacterales bacterium | reverse complement strand
GCTGCGCGAGCTCTCGCGCCGGCTGCCGGAGACGATCGACGCCGTGCGGAACGTCGCCCGCGAAGCCGGGGAGGAGCTTCGGTTCGTCAACGCAGGCGGAACGGGCAGCCTCACGCGCAGCGCCGGGCTGGGGCTCGCAACCGAGCTCAGTGCCGGCTCGGGCTTCTACGCCCCGGCGCTGTTCGACTCCTACCGCTCGCTCGACCTCCGCCCGGCGGCGATCTTCTGCCTGCCGGTCGTGCGCCGGCCCAGCGCCGGCGGCGCCACGCTGCTCGGCGGCGGCTACGTCGCCTCAGGCGCTGCCGCTCCCGATCGCCTGCCTCAGCCCTACCTGCCGACAGGATTGCGGCTCGATCGCGACGAGGGCGCTGGAGAGGTACAGACCCCGCTCGCAGGGCCCGCGGCCGCGGGGCTTCGGATCGGCGACCGCGTCTACCTGCGCCACGCGAAGGCCGGCGAGCTCTGCGAGCGCTTCGACTCGCTGCACCTGCTCGAGGACGGGCGGGTCGTCGACGAGGTGCCGACCTACCGAGGGGAGGGCAAAGCCTTTCTATAGGTCCAGGCCAGTCGCTCGGAAGCCACGGCGGAGCATCTTGTAGCCGAGCGGAGGCCGGCCCGAGCCCGTGACCGGGCGCCGCCGCGCCGGCTAGCCGAGCACCCGATCGATGTAGGCGTTCGAGAACACGCGCCCGGGATCGAGCCGCTCGCGGACCGCGGCGAAGTCCTCCCAGCGCGGGTAGAGCGGCGCGAGGTCGGCCGCCTCTCGAAAGTGGCGCTTACCCCAGTGCGGGCGGCCGTCGCGCTCGCGCATCGCGGCCTCGACCTCGCGGAAGTAGCCACTCCAGCCGAGCGCGCGATCGTGGTGCACGGCGACGTAGCAGGCGTCTCGCTCGAACGAGGGGCTGAGCAGCGCGTTGTCGGCGGCGACGAAGCGGACCTCGATCGGGAAGGCGACCGCGTGCCTCGGGCGCGCGGCGACCGCGAGCACCTCTCGAAGGGTGGAGACCATCGCTTCGCGCGGGATCGAGTACTCCATCTCCGTGAAGCGCACGCGGCGGTCGCTGGCGAAGACGCGGTGGCTACGATCGATCTTCGTCGAGCGCCCGAACCCCGCCGATCCCAGGCGGGCCAGCGCCGGGGCTCGGCCGGGAAAGCGGCGAGCTACGGCCGCCAGCGCGGCGCCGGCGCCGTTTTCGAGCGCCACTTCGCGTGCCCATTCGGTCGCCCGGTTGCACGGCTGCGGAGCGGCGTCGCCGAGCCGGACCGTCTCCCGGCACAGGGCCGTCCCGGTGTGAGGGAAGACGTAGAACTCGAAGTGGTCGCAGTCCGCTTCGATCGAGTCGAGGTCGGCCAACACCTCCTCGAGCGGACGCGGGCGGTCGACCCGGCGCAACGTGAATGCGGGCAGCGCCCGCAGCGTCACCGAGTAGACGATCCCCAACGAGCCGAGCCCGACCCGCGCTGCCCGGAAGGCGCCGGGATCGGATCTCTCGCTGAGCTCGAGCAGCGTGCCATCGGCGCCGACCAGCTCGAGCGCCTCGACCTGGGAGGAGAGGTTGCGATAGCGGCTGCCCGTTCCGTGGGTGGCGGTGGCGATCGCGCCACCGAGCGTCTGACGGTCGATGTCGCCGAGGTTCTCGAGCCCGAGCCCGAGCGAGTCGAGGCGGCGGCTGAGCTCGGCCAGGACGATCCCCGCCTCGACCCGCACGAGGCCCCGCTCGACGTCGACGCCGAGCAACCGATCGAGATGGTCGAGCCTGACCATGACCCCGTCGGTCAGCGCGATCTCCGAGAACGAGTGACCGGAGGCGGAGACCCGCACCCGCTGACCGGCGGTGGCGGCGCGGGCTACGACGGCGCCAAGCTCGGCCGCGGTGCGTGGCCGTTCGATCGCCGCCGGGGTGCAGCTCAGCTCGCGCGACCAGTTCCTCCACGCCTCTGGCATCGCCAGCAATCTACGCGCGCAGCGTCTGACCCTTGCCGCGCTCCCTCCTCGCGCGCTCGCTCACGCGACCGGACCCGGGCGCCGCCGCTTACCCTCTCGCTTGATGCTCGCCGAACCAGCCGAGCCGGCGGGGCGGCAGGTCGAATCGGAGGGGTGGCAGAGAGGTCGATTGCGGCGGTCTTGAAAACCGCTGAACGGGCAACCCCCGTTCCGAGGGTTCGAATCCCTCCCCCTCCGCTCCACAACTAAGCTCGCGCAGCCCGGGCCGAAGGAAGGAGACCATGTACGACTACGTGATCGTCGGCGCCGGATCGGCGGGCTGCGTGCTCGCCAATCGGCTCTCCGAGGACCCTTCTACGCGCGTCCTGCTGCTCGAGGCCGGCGGCAAGGACCGCAGCCCCAACATCAAGATTCCGGCCGCGTTCGCGAACCAGTTCCACACCAAGCTCGACTGGGACTTCATGACCGAGCCCGAGCCACACGTCGACGACCGGTCGCTCTACATCCCGCGCGGCCGCAGTCTCGGCGGCTCGAGCTCGATGAACGCGATGCTCTACGTCCGCGGGCGGCCGCTCGACTACGACCTCTGGGAGCGCCAAGGCGCCCGCGGCTGGGGCTGGTCGGACGTCCTGCCCTACTTCGTCAAGGCGGAGGACAACGACCGCGGGGCCTCTGAGTTCCATGGCGCCGGCGGGCCCCTGAAAGTCTCCGAGCAACGCTCGCCGCGACCGCTCGACCGGCGCTTGATCGAGGCCAGCGTCGCTGCGGGCATCCCCCCCAGCTCCGACTACAACGGCCCCGAGCAGGACGGCGTGGCGCGGTTCCAGGTCACCCAGTCGGGCGGCAAGCGCTGGAGCGCCGCCGATGGTTACCTGAAGCCGGTCGTCTCGCGACCCAACCTCGAGATCCGCACCGGCGTCCAGGTGCTCGGCGTCGAGATCGAGGGTCAGCGCGCCACCGGCGTCCGGGTCGGGCGACGCTTCGGCCGCAGCGAGCTGATCCGTGCCGAGCGCGATCTGATTCTGAGCGCCGGAGCGATCCAGTCCCCGCAGTTGCTCCAGCTGAGCGGCGTCGGCGACCCCGCCGAGCTCCGCGAGGCCGGGGTCGAGCCGCGCCACGAGCTCCCCGGCGTCGGTCGCAACCTCCAAGACCACCCGTTCGTGACCCTGATCTGGGAGGTCTCCGACCAGAACACGCTCTACCGCGCCGACAGCCCGAAGCACATGGCCGAATGGCTCCTGCGGCGCAGCGGGCCGCTGACCTCGAGCGTCGCGGAGGTGGTGGCGTTCGTTCGCAGCCGCCCGGGCCTTCCCGCGGCCGACATCCAGTTCCACATGGGGGCTGCCTACTACGAGGACCACGGCGCCGAGGAGTACGACGGCCACTGCGCGGTGATCGCGCCGGTGCTGGTCTCGCCGCAGGCTCGTGGCCGGGTCTGGCTGCGCTCGGCCGACCCGATCGACAAGCCACGCATCCTCACCAACACGCTCTCCGAGCCCGATGACGTCCGCTCACTCGTCGACGGCATGGTGCAGGCGCGCGAGATCGCCGCCCAGAGCCCGATGAGCGAGGTGATCCTCAAGGAGCTGAAGCCCGGCCGGGCGATAGTCGACCCAGTCGACCTCGAGGCCGATATGCGCCGGCGCCTGATGCTGATCTACCACCCGGTGGGAACCTGCAGGATGAGCGACGTCGGCGAGGACGCCGTCGTCGACAGCGAGCTGCGGGTCCACGGGCTCGACGGGCTGCGGGTCGTCGACGCCTCGGTGATGCCGCTGATCCCCGGCGGCAACACGCGCGCCCACGATCATGCTGGCCGAGCGCGCCGCCGACCTGATCCGCGGCCGTGTGGCGACGGCGGCCGAACCTGCGGCAGCGTGAGCGCAACCGTCCAGGGCTCCGCATGAGCGCGACTGCGCTTCGCCGAGCGAGCCCGGCCGAGCTCAACCACCACCGCGAGGGGAGCGGCCCCCCGATAGTGCTCCTGCACGGAGTCGGCCACCGCTGGCAGGCTTGGAGACCGGTGATCGACCGCCTCGCGCTCGAGTTCGAGCTGATCGCCTGTGACTCCCCCGGCTTCGGAGGCTCCGTGCCGCTGCCAGATGGCGTCGGGCCGGCGATCCCGGCCTACGTCGAGGCCTTCGAGGAGTTCTTCGCCCGCCAGGGGCTCAACCGGCCGCACGTCGCCGGCAACTCGATGGGCGGCGCGATCGCGCTCGAGCTCGCTCGACGGGGCAGCGCCGCCTCGGCCACCGCCCTCTCCCCCGCCGGCTTCTGGACGCCGACGGAGCGTCGGTACTGCCAGTCCTCGCTCATTCCCCTCCAGGCGATCCCCCGCGCCGCGCGCCCCGCTTTGCTTCGCCTCGCCCGGAGCCGCGCCGGGCGCAGGCTGCTCTTCGCCCAGCTGATCGCCCGTCCGGGACGGGTGCCCGACTACGAGGCCGTGGCGACGCTCGAGGACTTATGGGCGGCGCCCGCCTTCAAGGGAGCTGTGCGCGCGTTCGACGAGTACCAGTTCACGGCCGGCCACGAGCTCGACGACGTCCCCGTGACGGTCGCCTGGGGCAACCGGGACCGGCTGCTGATCCACGGCCGCCAGGCGCCGCGGGCTCGGCGCATGCTGCCGCGGGCCCGCCACGTGACGATCGACGCCGGGCACCTGCCCTACTACGACGATCCCGGCGCGGTGGCTGAGGTGATCCGCTCGACGGTGCTGGCATGCGGCCGATGAACCCGCGCCTGGGCTCGGCGCCCCCGGCACCCTGCGCGGGCGGGCCCACGAAAAGCTACCCGTCGGTAGGATCGGTCACGTGAGCGCCCCCTCTCGGAGCAGGTCTGGCCCGGGCGACCCGCCGCGCGCCGGCAGGCGCAGGGCCGCCCACCTGGGCCCTGCGATCCGCCGGCCGCAGGTCCTCGACGCCACCCTGAAGCTGCTCGTCGAGCACGGCTACGCCGGCACCTCGATGGGCGCGATCGCCGACGCGGTCGGCGTCACCAAGCCCGTCGTCTATGAGTGCTATCCGAGCAAGCGCGAGCTGTTCGGTGCCCTGCTCGAGCGCGAGGAGGGACGGATCGTCGCCGCCATCGGCTCGGCTCTCGGCGAGGAGTGGAAGCCGGTCGAGGAGTCCGAGGAGGCCTACACGCAGGGCTTCACCGCGCTGCTCACCGCCGCGCGCGACGCGCCCGACTCGTGGCGGATCGTCTTCGACTCGCGCGGCGGCCCCGATCCGGCGGTCGAGCGACGGGCCCGGGAAGTCCGAACCCTCGTCGTCGAGCGGCTGGCCGCGATGATCGCGGCCGCCCTCGAGGCCGGCGATCGCCCTCGCCACGGCGGCGATCCCGCCCGCGTGGCGCCCGTGCTCGCCGAGATGGTCGTCGCGATCGGCGAATCGGGAGTTCGCACGATGCTCACCACAGAGGGCGCATGGACGCCCGCGGAGCTCGGCTCCCTGCTCGGGAGGGTTGCGGCCCGCGGCATCGAGGACCTCTGACGGAACGCTCCGGACCCCTTGACTACAGCTCAATCGTGCCTGACCGAACAGGCTGAAAGGAACACCTAGAGATGGAAGCGACGACCGCCGAGCAGGTAGCGGCCGAGGCGACGAACGGGTCCCAGTCCGAGGGCGAGCCGCTCGGCTTCTCGCTGGCCCTGACCCAGGAGCAGAAGGACATCCAGGAGTGGGTCCACGGCTTCGCCGAGGGCGTCATGCGCCCGGCCGCGGCCGAGTGGGACGAGCGCGAGGAGACGCCCTGGCCCGTGATCCAGGAGGCCGCCAAGATCGGCCTCTACGGCTTCGAGGGCCTAGCCCAGTTCTACGCCGACGAGACCGGCCTCGGCCTGCCGCTCGTCAACGAGGAGGTCTTCTGGGGCGACGCCGGGATCGGGATGGCGATCATGGGCACCGGCCTGGCGGTCGCCTCGATCTTCGGACAGGGGACGGGCGAGCAGATCGGCGAGTGGATCCCGCAGTGCTTCGGCTCGGAGTCCGATCCCGCCGTCGCCGCCTTCTGCGCCTCGGAGCCCGACGCGGGCTCCGATGTCTCGGCGCTTCGCACGACCGCGAAGTACGACGAGGCCAGCGACGAGTGGGTGATCAACGGCCAGAAGGCCTGGGCGACCAACGGCGGCATCGCCAAGGTCCACGTGATCATCGCCTCGGTCGACCGCGAGCTCGGATCGCGCGGCCACGCCGCGTTCGTGATCCCGCCCGGCACCAAGGGCTGCGAGCAAGGCGCGAAGGTCAAGAAGCATGGCCTGCGTGCCTCGCACACCGCCGACGTCCATCTAGACGATTGTCGCGTCCCCGGCTCCTGCCTGCTCGGCGGCAAGGAGAAGCTCGACGAGCGCCTGGCTCGAGTCCGCGAGGGCAAGAGCTCGCGCTCGCAGGCGGCGATGCAGACCTTCGAGGCCAGCCGGCCGACGGTCGGCGCGCAGGCGATCGGGATCGCCCGGGCAGCGTATGAGTACGCGCTCGACTACGCCAAGGAGCGAAAGCAGTTCGGGCGCCCGATCATCGAGAACCAGGCGATCGCCTTCACGCTCGCCGACATGAAGCTCGAGATCGACGCCGCCCGGCTGCTCGTCTGGCGCGCCTCGTGGATGGGCCGAAACCAGCACACCTTCACCAACGCCGAGGGCTCGATGTCCAAGCTCAAGGCCGGCGAGGTCGCCGTCTGGGCCACCGAGCGCGCGATACAGGTGCTGGGCGGCAATGGCTACACCCGCGAGTACCCGGTCGAGCGGATGCACCGCGACGCCAAGATCTACACGATCTTCGAGGGCACCTCGGAGATCCAGCGGCTGGTGATCGCGCGCGCGATCTCGGGGATGAAGATCCGCTAGCCCGGATTCCTGGAACGCCACCCGGGCGCGGGCCCTACGGCGTGCGCTTCGAACGGTGTTCCGGGTGGGCGCTGGGCGGTCGTCCACTCCGAGGCGCCGCGGCTAAGTCCAGCGGCCGATGCTGCCGATGTGGGAGGCATGGCCCAGCCTCGCCAGCGCTTCCGCCACCCCCGCCTCGGCACCTTCTCAACCCTTGCGCTGACCCTGGCTCTCGCCCTGATCGTCTGGCTGCTCGCAATCGCGGCGCGAGCCGAGGCGGCGCCCTACGCGCCGCCGAAGGGCAAGGTCTGGCACGGGGTCTCAGACACCAGTGACGTCGCGGACTTCTCGGCCTTTCGCAAGCAGGTCGGCGCCCACCCGGCGCTGCTCCAGGTCTTCTACCACTGGGACGTCTCGCTGAAGGCGAGCCACGCCTTCGAGCGCTGGGCCGCGACCGACACCCGCGGCGTGGTCAGCCTCTCGACCGCGAGCGGCGACGGCACCGAGCGCATCACCCCGGCGCAGATCGCCGACGGCCGGGGCGACGACTACATCCTGCGGCTCAACAAGTCGATCGCCAAACCAGGGCCAGATCGTCTACCTGCGGCTGTTCCCCGAGATGAACGGCTACTGGAACCCCTATGCCGCGTTCAACCGCAACGGCTCGGCGCGCAAGGGGCACTCGACGAAGCAGTTCAAGCAGGCTTGGCGACGGATCTCGCTGATCGTCGACGGCGGCGCGCGAAAGCGGATTAACGCGGACCTGCGGAGGCTCAAGATGCCGCGCATCCTTCGCGCCAAGAGCGAGCACGACCCGGTCTACCGCCGCAACGGAATCCCAGCCAAGCTCGAGCGCGCGAAGGTCGCGACGATGTGGGTCCCGCAGACCAGCGGCTCACCCAACAAGAAGGCCAACCGTCCGCAGGCCTACTTCCCCGGCAAGCGCTACGTCGACTGGGTCGGCACCGACATCTACGCCAAGTTCTCGACCAAGACGGTGTGGAGGAACTTCAACCGCTTCTACTCGCAGTACCGCCGGTTCCCGTTCGTCGTCGGCGAGTACGGCCCCTACGACCGCGACCCCAAGGGCCGGTTCGTCAAGCGCCTGTTCGAGTGGGCCGAGCACCACAAGCGCACCAGGGCGCTGCTCTTCTACCGCTCGGTCTCGACCGACAACATCTACAACCTGCACCACTATCCAGGCGCCCGAAAGGCGCTGATCCGGATCCTCAACGAGCGCCGCTACCAGGAGTTCGCGCCCGGCGCCAAGCAGCAGACCGCGGTCCCGTTTCCCTAGCGGCGGCGCTCGAGCTCGAAGGCGCCGATGTCGCAGCGCCGGCCCTGCGGGCGCCTGACCCCTCGCTGGTCGCGCCTCGTGCACTCGCGAGCGCCCGCGTTGAGAGCCGGGCTCGAGGGCTCGAGGGCGAAGCTGTCGGTCGGTCCGCCGTAGCCTCCGGGCCTTCGCAGCCGGGCGGCGACGTTGCTGATGTCGCTCGGCATGCTGAGCATGCAATCGCCGACGCTGTCGAGGTTGTGGCCGAGCGATGTCACCGCGGCGCCGCCGCAGTTATCGGGCGCCCCGGGGTTGGCGGGCGAGCCGGGCGGCATCCCGTTCGACTCGTAGGCGATATTGCCGGCGAACAGCGAGCCCTGCGTCGTCACCAGGGGTCCGAAGACGCCGCCACCGCAGCCCGAGCCGTTGAAGCAGCGGTTGCCGACCACGGTGCTGTCGATCAGCGTCATCACGCCGTCGGTCGCTCCGCCGTCTCCATTCTTCTGTGGGGTCCCGGCCGAGTTGTAGGCGAACGTGGTGTCGATCGCGCGCACGTCCTGACCCTCGACCCCACCGCTGTTGTACGCGCGGTTGCGCGCGACGAGGCTCTGACGCAGCGTCACCCGAATCGCTCCGATTGCGTAGACGGCGCCGCCGGCTTGATTCTCCGCCGGCGTCGCGACGTTGCTGCGGAGCGCGACCTGCGAGAGCAGGAGATCGCTCGAGGTGTGGATGCCGCCGCCGTCGCTATCCATACCCGTGTCGCCCTCGCGGATCGTCAGCTTGGAGATCACCACCCGCGACAATCCCGAGGCCACCTCGATCACCCGGCTGGCGTGGTTGGCGTCGAGAACGGTCCGGCGGGCGCCGGCGCCGCTGATGCTGAGCTGCTTGTCGATCAGCAGCTGGCCGCTCGTCAGCCCGTAGCGCCCCCTCGGTACCCGGATCACGTCGCCTGAGTCGGCCCGCTCGATCGCGCGGCGCAGCGACCCCGGCCCGTCGTCGTTCGTGTTGCGGACGGTGATCGTGTCGGCCGCCGCGGCAGCCGCGGTACCGAGCATGGCGCAGAGCGCCGCGGCGATCGCGGCGAAGAGACCAAGGCGACGAGCATGCATGCTTCCCCCTCTCAAAGAGCGTCCTGCCAACCAGGATCGCCGCTCGATCGTATGTGGGATCGAGGCCGATGCAAGTCCCTGAGGCGCTAGCCCTCGGCGTCCTCGAGCAGCTTGGCGCGATCGGGGCGACCGGCCCACTCGACCACCAAGCCGTCGCGGATCCGGAACTCGGCGCCGACCGCCAGCGTGCGGACGGCCTCGCCGGTCTCGGGCGAGCGCAGCTCGACGTCGATCAGCGCGAACACCGTGTCGTGCTTGAGGATGCAGCGGTCGAGATTGGGGTAGTGAGGCGTCTCCGCCTCCCAGCCGTGGCGAGTCATGGCCGCCAGGCCGTCGTAGCCGCTGAGCACGTCTCCGGTCGGCATCCGCAGCTCGATCTCGGGGTCCGCGACGGCCTGCATCTGCTCCAGGTTCCGGTCGCGGTACCCGGCGACCCAGCGCTCCACGATCTCCACGTGCTCGTCCTGGCTCGGCATCTCCTCGAGTATCCCGAA
>JACDBR010000084.1 GCA_013694825.1 Solirubrobacterales bacterium | reverse complement strand
TTCAAGGACCGTGGGATGACCGTCGCCGTCTCCCGGGCCGCCGGGCGCGGCGCCGAAGCGGTTATCTGCGCCTCGACCGGCAACACCGCCGCCAGCGCCGCCGCCTACGCAGCACGCGCCGGGCTGCGCGGAGCCGTGATCGTTCCCGAGGGCAAGATCGCGATCGGGAAACTGGCCCAGGCGCTGATGCACGGCGCCCGAGTCGTCGCCCTGCGCGGCAACTTCGACCAGGCCCTGGAGATCGTGCGCGAGCTTGCCAACCGGCATCCGATCGAGCTCGTCAACTCCGTGAACCCGCACCGCATCGAGGGCCAGAAGACCGCCGCCTTCGAGGTCGTGGACGAGCTCGGCCAAGCACCTGACGCGCTCGCGATCCCGGTCGGCAACGCCGGCAACATCACCGCCTGGTGGCGAGGGTTCTCCGAGCGCGGGACGTCGCCGCTTCTCTACGGCTTTCAGGCCGAGGGCGCGGCGCCGCTCGTCGCCGGTCACCCGATCGCCAATCCCGAGACCGTCGCCTCGGCGATCCGGATCGGCAAGCCGGCCCGCTGGGAGGAGGCGATGGGGGCGATGGCGGCCTCACGAGGGCGGATCGCCGCGGTCTCCGACGAGCAGATCCTCGACGCCTACCGCTTTCTCGCCTCGCGCGAGGGGGTCTTCTGCGAGCCGGCCTCGGCCGCCTCGGTCGCCGGCCTGCTGCGCCACGGGCTGGCCGTCGCCGCCGACCAGCGTCGTCCCGAGAGCGTCGTCTGCGTGCTGACCGGCCATGGACTCAAGGACCCCGACACGGCGCTGGGCAAGGCGCCGGCGGTGATCGGCTGCGACCCCGATCTCGCGGAGGTCGAGCAGGTGGTGTTCGACTGACGGCGCCTGTGCGCTTTCGAACCGTTCCCGATCTCAGGTATCCGATGTAGGCTGATCCGAGGCCGTAGCTGGAGTGCGTGCGGCTGAGAGCCCAGATCAACACCTGCAGGAGGCGTCAAGGATGCTCGGGGCCGTCGGGCCGTGGGTCGCTGCCGGGCTCGGAGCCCTGATCGCGGCGGCCATCGCGCTCGCTCTCGCCGTGCTGCTCTCGCAGCGCGCGGTGCGGGTCAGTCGCGCCGTCGCCAGCCTGCGCGACGTCTCGATCGTCGAGTTCGATGCCGCCCTGAGGCTGGTCGAGGTGAGCGGCGCCCGCTTCGATGAGCTCGCCTGGACGGACCCGCGTGGGCGCCGGCGCCGACTCGACGAGGTCCTGCCGGCCGTCGAAGCCCAGGCGCTGGCCGGACACTGTCGAGCCGCGCTCCGCGGCGAGAGCCGTTCGATCGAGTATCGGCCCGGCGCCGACGTCGACGTCTTCTGGGTAAGGGTGGTGCCGCTGCTCGACCGCGACGGCCTGCCGACCAGCGGCCTGATCGTGACCACCGACCTGAGCGACCGCGAGCGCGGCGGAGTACCGGCCGGAGAGGACTCGATCGAGGACGCGATCATCGGGATCACCCGCTCGCTCGCGCGCACCAACGACCCCTCCGCCGTGCGCGACTCCGTTTGCGAGGCGGCCCGGCTGATCGCCGGCGCGCAGATGGCGACGCTGCTCGAACCGTCGACAGATGGCCGCGGCTTGGTCGCCAAGAGCACGATCGGCGGCGATCTCGGGGGGATGTTCATCCCGCTCAACGAGGCCTCGACGGCGAGCCGGTCCTTCGTCTCCGCCGAGAGCGACTTCGTCGTCGACGCCCGGATCGCGGCTCCGCGCGATCGCGAGCTCGGCAGGCGCACTCGTACGCGCTCGATCGCCAGCCATCCGATGGTTCGGGAGGGCCGTACCGTCGGCGTCCTGGCGGTCGGCTGGCGTGAGGTGGTTTCGGAGATATCGCTGGCAAGGGTCGACCAGATCGCCACCCTGGCGCATGAGGCGGAGGTCGCAATCGGGCGCTCGGAGCTGCTCGGTCAGCTCGAGCAGCTCGCCCGCACCGACGAGCTCACCGGGCTGCTCAACCGTCGCGCCTGGGACGAGCAGCTCGCCAAGGAGGTGGCCCGCGCGCTGCGTGACAAGCAGCCGTTGTGCGTCGCGATGCTCGACCTCGACCTGTTCAAGGACTACAACGACCGCCGCGGCCATCAGGCCGGCGACCGTCTGCTGCGCGAGGCGTCGGCAGTCTGGCGCTCGGCGCTTCGTCCTTACGACACGCTGGCCCGCTATGGCGGCGAGGAGTTCGGTGCGATCCTGCCTAGCTGCGCGATCGACGAGGGGCTGAGACTGGTCGAGCGACTGCGGCGCTCGACCCCCGAGGGCGAAACGGTCTCCGTCGGGGTCGCCGAGTGGAACCGCCGCGAGGGGCCCGAGGCGCTGGTCGGTCGCGCCGACGAGGCGCTTTATGAGGCCAAGGCCCAGGGCCGAAACCGAGCCGTCGCGGACTCTCCCGGCGGCCCGCGCGAGCTGCTGAGCTGAGCCGACCTGCCGGGCGGCCTCGTGGTCGCCGCGGGCGTGCGTCGAAGTCAGGCGCGGGGCGGTACGCGGGTCGCCACGGGCTGCGCGTCAACCGTGCGCTCGTGACCGCGATGCTCCCACCATGCTGCGCGTCCTCAGCTCCTTCGCCGCGCCACCGCGCTGTGCTCTGTGCGAGCGGAGCTGCGCCGCCGCCGAGGTGCTCTGCGGCCAATGCCAGCGCGCGCTGAGGCTCCCCGGCCCGGTCGACATCAGCATCGAGGGCGCGGAGCTCTCGTTTGCGGCCACCCCGTACCGCGGCCCGCCGCGGCGTCTGGTCACGCGGCTAAGTACCGCTCCCGAACCGCCTTGGCGGCCCCCGCCGCGGCGATCCTCGCCGAGCGCCTGCCGCCCCCGGGGCCGCTCGCCGTCATCGTCCCGGTCCCGGCCGCTCCGG
>JACDBR010000158.1 GCA_013694825.1 Solirubrobacterales bacterium | reverse complement strand
CGCGAAGACGTCGCCGCCGGGTCCGAAGCTGAGCGCGTCGAGAGAGTCATCAAGGTGCGGAGCGAGCGCCTCGGCCTCCACCGGGACTACGGCGCGGCCCTCCGGCCGCAGGCCGGCCAGGATCTCGGCCTTGGCCTCGACGATCGCCTCGAGCGTGCCGAGCAACTCGAGATGGACCGGGCCGACGTTGGTGATCGCGGCGACGTCGGGCTCGGCGATCCGGCAGAGCTCGGCGATCTGGCCGACGCCGCGCATCGCCATCTCGAGCACCAGGACCTCGGTCTCCGACGGGGCCGAGAGAATCGCCAGCGGCAGGCCGACCTCGGTGTTGAAGTTCTGCGGGCTGGCATGGGTGCGGACCGGCAGCAGCGCGCGGGCAATGTCCTTGACCGAGGTCTTGCCGACGGAGCCCGTGATGCCGACCACCGGCACGGCGAGCTCGTGGCGCCAGGCAGTGGCGAGCCGCTGCAGCGAGGCGAGCGGATCCTCGGAGGCGAAGATCCAGGGGTCGCGGCCCTCCGGGACCGCCTCGCTGAGCTCGCCGGCCCACCGCCTCCCGACCAGCACCCCCCAGGCACCGGCCTCGATCGCCGCGGGGGCGAACTCGCCGCCGTCGGCCTCCGTTCCCGGCAGGCCGAAGAAGAGCTCGCCGCCGGCGATAAGACGCGAGTCGATCTCGGCTCGATCCGGCCGGCCACCGGAAGCCTCCCTGGCGATCCGAGCCCCGGCGGCCGCGGCGATCCGCTGCGGGGAGAGCTCGATCACCGTGCGGAGTGAAGCGCGCCGCCGGCGATCCGGCGGAGCTCCTGACGTGCGACCTCGCGGTCGTCGAACGGGACCTTGTGCCCGCCGGCGAACTCCTGGCCCTGCTCGTGACCCTTGCCGGCGATCACGACCGTGTCGCCCGGTCTCGCCATCGTCAGCGCCTCGGAGATCGCCTCGGCGCGGTCGATCACGCTTCGGAGCACGCCCGGCGAGTCGATCTCCTCAGCGCCGGCCAGGAGTTCGTCGACGATTCGCTCAGGATCCTCCGAGCGGGGGTTGTCGGAGGTCACGATCGCGATGTCCGCCAGGCGGGCGCCGATCGCCCCCATCAGCGGTCGCTTGGCGCGGTCGCGATCGCCGCCGGCGCCGAAGACGGCGATCAGCCGGCGCTCGGTCAGCGCCCGCGCCGAGCGCAGGACGTTGTCGAGTGAGTCGGGGGTGTGGGCGTAGTCGACGAGGACTCCGAAGCCCTGCCCCTCGTCGATCGGCTCGAAGCGGCCCGGAACCCTGGGCGCTGTCCGCAGCGCCGCGGCGGCCCGGTCGACCGGTACCCCGAGCAGGCTGACGGTTGCGATCGCCGCGAGCGAGTTCTCGACGTTGAACAGGCCGGGGAGCCGGGTCTCGACTTCAACCCTGCCCTCGCGCCAGAGCAGGCCGAAGCGAGAGCCGAGCGCGTCGAAGCCGACGTCGACTGCACGCAGGTCGGCCTCGGCGCCGCCACTCGCCGAGAACGAGAGCGCGTCGACCTCGGCCAGCAGGCGGCGCCCGTACTCGTCGTCGGCGTTGATCGCCGCGTGCTCTGCGACACCCGTGACGAACAGGCGGCGCTTGGCCTGGAAGTAAGCCTCCACGTCGGGGTGGAAGTCGAGGTGGTCCTGGGTCAGGTTCGTGAACGTCGCGACGGCGAAGCGGACCCCGAGCGCGCGGCGCAGCGCGAGTGCGTGCGAGGAAACCTCCATCACGCAGGCCTCGTCGCCGGCGTCGAGCATCGCCCGGAACGTCGCCTGAAGCTCGATCGCCTCTGGGGTGGTGCGCTCGACCGGCTGCTCGGCGCCGCCGATCACCCGCTTGACGGTGCCCAGCAGCCCACAGGGCCGCCGCTCGGATTCGAGGATGTGGCGGACCAGGAAGGCGGTGGTCGTCTTGCCGTTGGTGCCGGTGATTCCCGCCACCCGCAACTCCTCCGTCGGGTCGCCGGAGAAGCGCGCAGCGGCCAGGGCCATCGCCGCGCGGGCGTCGCGGACGCGGACTTGGATCACGTAGGCGGGGACCTCGAGCGCTCGCTCGACTACGAGCGATTCGGCCCCGGCCTGGATTGCGAAGGCGGCGAAGTCGTGGCCGTCCACCACATGCCCGGGAACGCAGAAGAAGAGTCCCCCGGGCTGGACGCGGCGGCTGTCGTAGGCCAGGCTCGTGACCTCGGCGTCGGCGTCCCCGGAGACCTCGATCACGTCGGCTCCGGCGAGCAGGTCTCGCAGTCTCATCGCCGGCTTCCGGCCCGCAGATCGATTGGGCTCCCGATCACCGGGCGCCGATGCTACCGGGGCCTATGGTCGCGCTCGCCCCGCCCGGCCTATGGCTCGACGCCGAGCACAGGCAGCGCGAACTGGGCGATCTCGCCGAACGCGGGCGCGGCGACCGTGCCGCCGTAGTAGTCGCCCTGGGGCTCGTCGACGACCACCACGGCGAGCAGCTCGGGATCGTCGGCGGGGGCGAAGCCGACGAACGAGGCGATGAACTGGGTCTTGGAGTAGACGCCGTCGATCACCTTCTCGGCCGTTCCGGTCTTGCCGGCCAGCTCGTAGCCGTTGACCTCGACCTCCGGCGCGGTCCCACCGGGGCCGAGCACGCCCTCGAGCATGTGGCGAAGCTCGGCGGCGTTCTGCTCGGAGATGATCCGACGGCCGTCGGGCGGCTCGACAGGCTCGCCGTCCTTGGAGCTGACGAGCTGAGGCGTTCGAAGGATGCCACCGTTGGCGATCGCCGAGTAGGCCTGGGCCATCTGAAGCGGCGTGACCGATAGCCCCTGGCCGAGCGGCAGATTTCCCATCGTCGAGCCCGAGTAGTCCTCGGGGTCGGTCATGATCCCGATCTCCTCGCCGGCGAAGTCGATCCCGGTGGCCTCGCCGAAGCCAAAGCGGTGGATCCAGTGGTCGAAGCGCCGATCTCCCATCTGCTCGTTCAGCGCCAGGCCGATCGTAACCGCGCCGACGTTGGAGGACATTGCGAGGATCTCGCCGGTTGTCGCGGTGATCGGCCCGCGCGCGTGCGACTCGCCGATCGTGCGGTCGGCGACCTGGATCTCGGAGGGCAGCTCGAAGCTGGTCTGGGGGTCGACGACGCCGTCCTCGAGCGCGCCGGCAACCGTGAAGGCCTTGAACGTGGAGCCGGGCTCGTAGTTGAGGCCGGTCGCCATGTTCCGAAGCTCCAGCGGCGTCGCCTCCTCGGGATGGGTGGGGTCGAAGCTCGGGGTGCTTGCCATCGCCAGGATCTCGGAGCTCTGCGGGTTCATCACGACCGCGGTGGCTCCGTTCGGGTGGTAGGCCTGCTCGATCCCCGCCAGTACCTCCTCGGTCTTGGCCTGGATGTTGGCGTCGAGGGTTAGCTCGATGTCCTCACCGACCGAGGCGGTCTCGACCTCCTCGCGCCGCAGCTCGTCCCCGAGCGCGTCGGTGGTCACCTCGCGCTCGCCGTCCTCGCCGTGGAGCAGGGCGTCCTCGGTCGCCTCGAGGCCGTTCAGGCCCTGGTTGTCGATGCCGACGCTGCCGATCACCTGCGCGGCGAGATCACCCTGCGGATAGATGCGGCGGGAATCCGGCAGCACGCCGATCCCGTGCAGGTCGAGCCGGTCGATCCGATCGGCGACGTCCATGTCGGCCTTGCGGGCGAGATAGGCGAAGCCCGACTCGTCGTCGGACATCAGCTTCGCGAGCTCGTCCGCCGGTGCGTCGAGGATCGGCGAGAGCTTGCCGGCCGCTTCGACGGGATCCTTGACCTGGTAGGGCG
>JACDBR010000079.1 GCA_013694825.1 Solirubrobacterales bacterium | reverse complement strand
AGCTGGGTGGTGGCGACGTCGGCGTGGCCCAGCATCTCCTGGACCGAACGCAGGTCGCACCCGCCGGAGAGCAGGTGCGTCGCGAACGTGTGGCGCAGGGTGTGCGGGCTCATCCGCCCGTCGAGGCCGGCGGCGCGGGCGTGGCGCTGGATGATCTTGTAGAGCCCTTGTCGGGTCAGCGAGCAGCCGCGGAAGTTGACGAACAGCTTGGTCTCAGGCCTGCCGGCGACGAGCTGCGAGCGGGAGCTGCGCAGGTAGCGCCGGATCGAGGCGGCGGCCTCGCCGCCGAGCGGGACGAGGCGCTCCTTCGAGCCCTTGCCCCGCGGTCGGACGAAGCCCTCCTCGAGGTCGATGTCCGTGGTCTCGAGACCGACGGCCTCCGAGACCCGCAGCCCGCAGCCGTACATCAGCTCGAGCAGCGCGCGGTCGCGAACGGAGATCGGATCCGAGGCCGCGACCGTCCCGATCAGCCGTTGCACCTCGCCGTAGCTGAGGACCTGGGGCAGCTTGCGGCTGCGAGCCGGTGAGGCGAGATGGGCGGTGGGGTCGTCTGAGACCAGTTCCTCACGGCGCAGGTGGCGATAGAACGAGCGCAGGCAGGCGGCCTTGCGGTTGACCGTGGCGGGCGAGCATGCCTGCCTGGGGTCGCCGTTGGCGGTCTCGCCGGGGGTTGCGAGGCCGGCGAGGAAGTCGGCGACGTCGGCTCCGCTCGCGTCGACGGCGCCGCGCCGGCGGGCGGCGAGAAAGCTTCCGTACTGGAGCAGGTCGCCGCGGTAGGCGTCGAGCGTGTTGCGCGCCAAGCCGCGCTCGAACTCGAGGTAGGCGAGGAAGTCCAGGACCATGCCCTCGAAGCGCGCGTCGGCGCCCTCCTGATCGGCCCGGCTGTCGACGGCGATCGCCACGGCTGGCTGGTTCGGCCGCGGCCCGAGGCCACCTTTCGCTGCAAGCAGCCGGTCAGCCCGCGTGGTCTTGCGTCCGTCTAGCCGGTGGAGCCGAGCGCCCGCGGGAGCATCAGCAGCCCGATCAGCGACTTCGCGTCCTCGCAGGCGGCGATCGCGGCGTCGAGGCGAGCCAGCGGCCACTCGACCACCTCGATCCGCTCGCTCGGATCTGGCTCGTGCCGGTGGACGTCGCTGAGGCCCGTCGCGAGGAACAGCGTCACCTGCTCCTCGGTGAAGCCGGGGCTCATATAGAAGCGCTTGAGCTCACGCCAGCCTTCCGCCTGCATGCCTATCTCCTCCTCGAGCTCGCGCTGCATGCACTCGAGGTGGGTCTCGCCCTCCACGTCGAGCTTGCCGGCGGGCAGCTCGAGCAGCGCCGGCTCGCCAACCGCCTCGCGCGGCTGGCGAACCAGCCAGATGCTCTCGCCCTCGACGGCCAAGGCGACCACCGCGCCCGGGTGGCTGACGATCTGGCGCTCGGACTCCGAGCCGTCGGCGTAGCGGAAGCTGTCGATGCGAACGCTCGCGATCGGCCCGCTGTACACCTCGCGGCTGGTGATCCGCTCCACGGCGACCGCTCCCCTAGAGCTCCGCCGCGCCGGCGACGATCGCCTCGCAGACGGCGAGCATCTCCACCAGGCGGTCGGCGGCGACACTCTCCTGCGCGGTGTGGTTGGCCTCGGTCCCGTTGGCGAGCAGGACCGCGTCGAAGCCCCGGGCGATCAGGGCGTTGGCGTCGCTGCCGCCCCCCGTCGTGCGCTCGACCGGCTCGATCCCGCAGCGTTCGAGCCCGGCCTTGGCCAGCCGCAGGCCTGGATCGGACCCGCTCAGCCGGTAGGCGCGGAACATCTCCCAGACGTCGCAGTCGACGTCGCAGCTCCGCTCGCTCGCCGCCCAGGTGCAGGCGTCGACCATCTTGCCGATCTCGCTCCGTGCCGTCTCGTCGTCGAGTGAGCGGGCCTCGGCGTCAAGCGTGCAATGGCCCGCGACGACGTTGGTAGCCGTTCCGCCGCTGATCACGCCGACGTTGGCGGTGGTCTCGGGTGCGATCCGCCCCAGCTTCATCGACTCGACGCCGGCCGCCGCGGCCGAGATCGCGCTCACCCCGTCCTCCGGGCGGATCCCGGCGTGCGCCTCGACGCCCTCGAACTCGGCCATCAGGCGCATGTATGTGGGCGCCGCGGTGATCAGCTCGCCGATCGGCGAAGCATGGTCGAGGACGAAGCCGACTCGTGAGGCCAGCGTGGAGAGGTCGAGCTCCTTGGCCCCGCGCAGGCCATCCTCCTCGGCGACCGTGAAGGCGAGCTCGATCCCGACCGGGGGCGGCTCGCTCGCCTCCGCCCAGCGTGCGGCCAGCTCGGCGATCACCGTCACCGCCGCCTTGTTGTCGGCGCCGAGGATCGTCTCGCCGCGCGAGCGGAAGACGCCCTCGGAGTCGAGCGCCACCTCGATCGGCTCCGGGTGCGGAACCGTGTCGATGTGGGCGCAGAACATCACCCAGCCCTCGCCGCTGCCGGGCAGCCTCGCGATCAGGTTGCCGCTGCCGGCCCGCGCGGGTCCGGCCGCGCCGTCCTCGCTCACCTCGAGTCCGGCGGCGCGCAGATCGCGCGCCAGCCAGTCGGCGAGCTCACGCTCGTGGCCGGTCGGGCTGGCGATCTCGCAGAGGCTGACGAAGCGCTCGAGCAGGCGCGAGTCGCTCATCGCCGGGCGGCGATCCTTCAGGCCGAGCCACGGCGCACGCTGATCGGACCCCCGGCGCCGTCGAGCGAGTCTTCCTCGGCCGCGGCCTCTGGGACCGGACGCGAGCGGGCGCGCTCGGCGGCGGCTCGGACGAACTCCCGGAACAGGGGCTCGGGACGAGTCGGCCGGGAGTTGAACTCCGGGTGGTACTGGGAGGCGATGAAGAACGGATGCTCGGGAAGCTCGATCACCTCGACGAGGCGCTCGTCGGGCGAGGTGCCGCCGGCGACGAGGCCCTCGTCCTCGAGCCGACGGCGCAGCATGTTGTTGACCTCGTAGCGGTGGCGATGGCGCTTGTAGATCACCGCCTCGCCGTAGATCTCGCGCGCCCGGGTCCCTGGATGAAGCTTGATCGGGTCGGCGCCGAGCCGCATCGTGCCGCCCATGTCGGTGACCTCCTTCTGCTCGGGCAGCAGGTCGATGACCGGATATGGCGTCTCCGGATCGAACTCGGCCGAGTTGGCGCCCTCGAGGCCGGCCCTGTGACGAGCGAACTCGACCACCGCCATCTGCATCCCGAGGCAGATTCCTAGGAAGGGGATCTCCTTATCCCGAGCGACCCGCGCCGCCGCGACCTTGCCCTCTATCCCGCGCTCTCCGAAGCCGCCCGGGATCAGGATGCCGTCGTAATCCTCGAGGTCGCTTGGCTCGAGGTGCTCGGAGGAGACGAGCTCGACCTCGACGTTGGTGTCGTTGTGGTAGCCGCCGTGGGCCAGCGCCTCGATCACGGACTTGTAGGCGTCCTCGAGCTGGACGTACTTGCCGACCAGGGCGATCCGCGTAGTCCCCTGGCAGGCATTGGCGCGGCGGATCAGCTCCTCCCAGTCGGAGAGGTCCGGCGCCGGGGCGTCGACCCCGAAGTGGTCGCAGATCATGTCGTCGACGCCCTCGGCGCGATAGACGAGCGGCACCTTGTAGACGTTGTCGACGTCGCGAGCCGAGATGACCGCCTGCTCGGGAACCGAGGCGAAGAGGGCGATCTTGCGCCGGATCTCCTGGTCGAGCCCCCTCTCGGAGCGGCACATCAGCGCGTGGGGCTGGATCCCGATCCGCCGCAGCTCGTTGACCGAGTGCTGGGTCGGCTTGGTCTTCAGCTCGCCGGCGTGGCCGACGTAGGGCACGAGCGTGAGGTGGATGAACATCGAGCGCTTCGGGCCGAGCTCGGTGTAGAGCTGGCGGATCGCCTCGAGGAAGGGCAGCGACTCGATGTCGCCGACCGTGCCGCCGATCTCGGTGATCACGAAGTCGACAGCCTGCGACTCGGCGACGATCAGGATCCGGTTCTTGATCTCGTCGGTGATGTGGGGGATCACCTGGACCGTCGCGCCGAGGTAATCGCCGCGGCGCTCGCGGCGGATCACCGTGTTGTAGACGGAGCCGGCGGTGACGTTCGAGGCGCGGGTGGAGTTCTCGTCGGTGTAGCGCTCGTAGTGGCCGAGGTCGAGGTCGGTCTCGGCGCCGTCCTCTGTGACGAAGACCTCGCCGTGCTGGAACGGGCTCATCGTGCCGGGGTCGACGTTGATATAGGGGTCGAACTTCTGGATCTGGACCCGCATCCCGCGCGCGACCAGCAGCCGGCCGATCGAGGCCGACGCGATCCCCTTGCCGAGCGCCGAGACGACACCCCCGGTTATAAAGATGAAGCGGGTCTCGCCGGGTCTCATCGGCAGTCCTGCGCGAGGTGGGCGAAGCGAGCGGGGCAGGTCGTGACGGCGGCGCTCGCGTAACTCACTCTGGATGGCCAGTCTAGACCTAGCCGAGGCGGAATGGCGTCGGAGCACCGCGCCGGCCCTGGCGATCTTCCCATCGAGCGGAGACTTGACGATCGCTGCCGCGGCTTGACCGGGAGAGGACCGGATGTAGGGTCCGCTCGGGGGGACAAGGCCCCTGCGGCGGCGGCGACACCTTGATCGGCGACGTCTACTCGACCAGTGGCAATGCCAGCGGCGGCGGCGGCGACGAGTTCATCCTGAGCGCGGCCGGTGGAACCGCGATCGGCGACAGCTACAGCCAGACCGGCGACGCCAGCGGCGGCGGCGACGACGTCGTCGACAGCCGAGGAGGCGGGACGATCATCGCTGACAGCTACGGCGGTGATGCCACCGGCGGTGGCGACGACGTGGTGAGAAGTGACGGACCCGCGACGGTCGTCGCGGACAGCTTCGGCGACGCAGCCACCGGCGGCGGCAACGACCGGGTGCGATCCGGAAACGGATCCACCCTGATCGGTGACAGCTACTCCCAGGAGGCCCGCGCCCGCGGCGGCGGCGATGATCGACTGTCGGTCGGGGCCGGCACTGCGAGCGGCACCGCCATCGGCGACAGTTACGCGGGCGACGGCACCGCCAGCGGCGACGGCGCTGACCTCATCGCCTACAAGGGCGGCAGCGACACCTTGATCGGCGACAATCTCGGTAACGCGACGACCGGCGGCGGTAAGGACGACCTGCGCTCCGGCGCCGGCGCAGACACTCTCGACGGCGGACCGAAGCGCGATCGCTGCGACGGCGGCATCGGCACGGATACCGCAAGCCGCTGCGAGCAGGAGACCTCGATTCCATAGGTAGGCCCGTGCCGGCCCGTACCGGCGCTCGTCACGAGATCAGGCGGCCGCGCCGAGCAGCTCCCTGGCGTGGCGACCGGCGGCCTCGTCGGCGCTCCCGGCGCCCAGCATCCGCACGATCTCGGCGATCAGCTCCTCGCCCTCGACCTTCTCGACCTCGGCCAGCGCCGAATCGCCCTCGCGGCGCTTCTCGATCCGAAAGTGGTCCGCGGCGAGCGAGGCGACCTGCGGCAGGTGGGTGATGCAGATCACCTGGCGCGAGCGACCAAGCGCCCGCAGGCGCTCGCCGACCGCGCGGGCGGTGTTGCCTCCGATCCCCGCGTCGATCTCGTCGAAGACGAGCGAACCGCCCTCCGCCCCTGAACCGAGCCCGCTCAAGGCCAGCATGATCCTCGAGAGCTCGCCCCCCGACGCGGCGTCGCGAAGCGATGACGTCGGCATGCCGGGGTTGGTCGCGACCCGAAACTCGACCGACTCCGCCCCGTTGAGCCCGTAGCCGCCGCCGCCGAGCGGCTCGAGCGCGACCTCGAGGCTGGCCCCCTCCATCGCAAGATCGGCGAGCGCCTCCGCGACGCCGCGCTCGAGGCGCGAAGCGGCGCTGCGGCGGTCCTCGCTGAGCCGATCGGCCAGTCCGGCGC
>JACDBR010000068.1 GCA_013694825.1 Solirubrobacterales bacterium | reverse complement strand
TGCTGGCACCTGGTCGGCCCAGGCCGCTCATCGCCGCAGCCGGAACGCGGGTCGCGACGAGCCCGTCGAGACGGGGAGCGAGCGCCGTGACGATCCCGGCGGCGTCCTTGCCGGGCAGGATGGCCAGGCAGGCGATCACCGGACGCTCGCCGATCACCTCCGGCAGCGCCTCCGCCAGGGCCGCGGCGCCGGCCGGGTTGTGGGCAGCATCGATCAGGGTGGGAGGGTCGCCGTCGAGCAGCTCCATCCGGCCCGGCAGCTCGAGCCCGGCCGCGACCTCCATCACCCGTTCGGGCTCCAGTCGGCCGAGGATCGTCTCGGCGGCCGCCAGCGAGACGGCGAAGTCACGGCGCAGATAGGGCGCCGCGCTCGAGAGCTCCACGGCGGATGACAGCTCGCGGACGTCGACGAAACGGGCGCTGAGCTCTCCGGCACGGCGGCGGGCCAGCTCGCGCACGGAGGGCGAGAGCCGGCCGACGACGAGGGTCGAGTGGCCGCGCAGGACGGCGAGCTTCTCGGCGGCTATCTGCTCCTCGGTCTCTCCGAGCAACTCGGTGTGCTCGAGCCCGACGGAGCTCAGCACCGTGACTCTGGAGGGCAGCACGTTGGTCGCGTCGAGGCGCCCGCCGAGGCCCGCCTCGATCACCGCGACGTCGACTCGCGCGGCGGCGAGGGCGACGAATGCGGCCGCCGTCACCGCCTCGTACTGCGTCACCCGGTCGCCCGGCTCAAGCGCCCGTTCGAGCGCCGTCGCCGACTGTGCGACCCGCTCCAGCGCCAGCGCGAGGTCCGCTGCGCCGATCTCCTGCCCGCCGATCGTGATCCGCTCGGTCCAGCGGCTCGTGTGCGGGGAGAGATAAGCCCCGGCGCGCATCCCGTGGGCCTCGAGCAGCGCCGCGGTGACGGCCGTGACCGAGGACTTGCCGTTCGTGCCGACTACATGGACCGACGCGAAGCGGTGCTGGGGCATTCCGAGCAGCGAGACCAGGCGACGCATGCGCTCGAGTCCGAAGCGCCAACCGATCGGCTCGAGCCGCGCGAGGTACTCCTCGGCCCGTTGCGAAGTCCAGCTCACCGTGCCCCGTCGCTCAGACGCCGGCGAGCTCCTCGAGCTCGGCCCGGTAGCCGTCCAGCTTGCGGCGCTCCTCCTCGACGACGTCGGCCGGGGCCTTGGCGACGAAGCCCTGGTTGGAGAGCTTGCGCTCGGCGCGATTGACCTCGGAACGAAGCATCTCGCGCCGCTCGTCGAGGCGGCGCTCGACCCCGGCGGCGTCGAGGCCCTCGGAGGCCAGAATCGCGAGGGGGCCGATCCTGGCCACAGTCTCGCCCTGGTCCGCGGGCTCGAGCCGGCCCAGGCGCAGGACCAACTCGGGCGGTTGGGCGCCGGGCTCGAAGCGGGCCCGCAGGCGAGTCCCGGCGGGAACCGCGACCAGGTCGCGCCAGCGACGGACTGAGCGCACCAAGCCGATCGCGTGCTCGAGCTCGGCCTCCGCCCCGGGGTCAACGATGGCCGCCGTGGGGTGCGGGTAGGCATGGGCAGCCAGCAGCTCGGGCGCCTCGTCGCCGAGAAAGGCCCGCAGGTAGGAGTAGATCTCCTCGCTGACGAACGGCATCATCGGGTGCGCCATCGCGAGGGTCCGCTCGAGCACGCCGACCAGCGTCCGAGTCGCCTCGGGATCGCCGTCGTAGAGCCGTGGCTTGACGATCTCCAGGTACCAGTCGCATAGCTCCGACCAGAAGAAGTCGTAGAGCTCGAGCGCCGCGTGGGCGAAGTCATAAGCGTCGAGCAGCTCGCCGACCCGGCCGACGGCGCGCTCTGTGCGCGAGAGGATCCAGCGGTCCTCGGCGGCTTCGGATCGGGCTGTGCCGGCGGCCATCGCCTCGGGATCGGCGTTGAGCAGCACGAGCCGAGACGCGTTCCACATCTTGTTGGCCAGGTCGCGGCCCTGACCGACGCGGTCGGCCGAGTAGCGCACGTCCTGGGTCGAGGACATCGCCAGCAGGCCGAAGCGCAGCGCGTCGGCGCCCGAGACATCGATCTCCGAGAGCGGATCGATCCCGGTCCCGAGCGACTTCGACATCCGCCGGCCATCGGGCGCCTGGACGACCGGGTGCACGTAGACCTCGCGGAAGGGGATCTCGCCGGCGAACTCGATCCCCATCATCGTCATCCGCGCGACCCAGAGGAAGATGATCTCGCGGGCCGTGGTCAGGAAGCTCGTCGGGTAGTAGGTGCGGAGCTTCTCAGTGTCCTCGGGCCAGCCGAGCACCGCGAACGGCCACAGCGCCGAGGAGAACCAGGTGTCGAGGACGTCGGTCTCCTGCTCGAGCTCGCCACCGCACTCGCCGCAGCGAAGCGGGTCCGGTGGCGCCTCGGCGACGCTCACCTCGCCGCAGCCCTGGCAGTACCAGACCGGCAGCCGGTGCCCCCACCAGAGCTGCCGCGAGACGCACCAGGGGCGGATCTTTCGCATCCAGTCGAGATAGACGCGCTTGTAGCTGGCGGGGACGATTCGCAGCTCCTCGCGTTCGACCGCCTCGATCGCCGGCTTGGCGAGCTCGTCCATGCGACAGAACCACTGCAGCGAGATCAGCGGCTCGATTCTGGCGCCGGAGCGCTCTGAGAAGGGGACGGAGTGGGTGTAGGGCTTCTCGCTGCGAAGCGCCCCCTGCTCACGCAGCGCTTCGACGACGGCGCCGCGGGCCTCAGCGGCCGGCAGGCCGGCGAACCTCTCCCCCGCGGCCTCGCTCATCCGCCCGTCCTCGCCGATCACGACGATCTCCTCGAGCCCATGGGCGCGGCCGACCTCGAAGTCGTTGGGATCGTGGCCCGGGGTGATCTTCAGCGCCCCGGTGCCGAAGGCGGCGTCGACATGGGCGTCGGCGATGATCGGCAGCTCGCGGCCGACCAGCGGCAGGCGAGCACTGCGGCCGACCAGATGCGCGTAGCGCTCGTCGTCGGGGTTGACCGCAACCGCGGTGTCGCCCAGCATCGTCTCCGGGCGGACGGTGGCGACGGTGAGGGCCTCGCCGTCTCCGTCGAGCACCGGGTAGTCGATCTCGTAGAGCGCGTCGGCGACGTCGCGCATCTCGACCTCGAGGTCGGAGATAGCCGAACGGGTCCCCGGATCCCAGTTGACCATGTAGTTGTCGCGGTAGATGTAGCCGCGCTCATACAGCGAGACGAAGACCTTCATCACCGCCGCGACGTAGCGCTCGTCGAGGGTAAAGCGCTCGTCGTCGTAGTCGCATGAGGCGCCGAGGCGCTTGTACTGCTCGACGATTCTCGAGCCGTACTCGTGGCGCCATTCCCAGACCCGCTCGACGAACGCCTCGCGCCCGAGCTCGTGGCGCGAGACGCCCTGCGCGCGCAGCTCCTTCTCGACCACCGCCTGGGTGGCGATGCCGGCATGGTCGAGCCCGAGCGCCCACAGGGTCGGCCGACCGCGCATCCGGTTGAGGCGGGTGAGCGCATCCTGGATCGTGCCGTTGAGGGCATGGCCCATGTGAAGCGCTCCGGTGACGTTCGGCGGCGGAATCGAGATCGCGAACGCCTCGTCGGCCCGCGACGGGTCAATTTCGGGGCGAAACACACCGGACTCCAGCCAGCGCTCGAGGATCCGCCCTTCGACCTCCGCTGGGTCGTAGCGGGTGGTGGCCTCGAGGGTCTCGCGGTCTCGCTCGGGCATCGGCGGCGCGAGTCTATTCGGGCGCCGAGACCGCTCTGAGCCCAGCGTCCGAGGGCGCATCATCTACCCTCGAGCGCGATGCCCGAGCTCTCTCAAACGGCGATCGGGAGCTGGAGCGGCGGGCGCTTCCTGCGCTTCGGCGAGAGCGTCGGCGAGGAGCGCCTGGCCCGGCTGCTGCGCCCCGGCGGCGGCATCGAAACCGTGCTGAGCGCTGACACCTACGGCTCCGGCGAGGCGGACGTGCTGCTGGGCAGGGCGATCGCGGACGCCGACCGCGAGGGCTACGCGCTCGTCGGCGCTGTCGGGCACGACTTCTACACCGGTGATCGCGACGGCCCCCGCGGCTTTCCGCGCTTCACCGACCCCCGGCTGCGCGGCCCGGATGAATACGCTTCCTACCTGCGGATGGCTACGGAACGCAGCCTCGAGCGCCTCGGCGCCGATCGCTTCGACCTGCTGTTGCTCCACAACCCCGACCGCACCGGCTACGAGTCCGAGGCGGTGTGGGACGGGATGGCCGCACTGCGCGAGGCCGGCCTGACCGAGCTGATCGGCATCGCCCCCGGTCCGGCCAACGGCTTCACGCTCGACCTGATCGCATGCTTCGAGCGCTTCGGCGATCAGATCGACTGGGCGATGGTGATCCTGAACCCGTTCGAGCCCTGGCCGGGCGAGCTCTGCTTGGGCGCGGCTGAGGCGGCTGGGGTCAGTGTGATCACCCGCGTCGTCGATTACGGCGGTCTCTTCTGGGGCGACCTGCGCCCCGACACCCCGATGCACGAGCACGATCATCGCCGCTTTCGGCCCGGCGGCTGGATCGAGCGCGGACTGACCCGGTTGGACGCGATCAAGCCGATTGCCGAGGCCGCCGGGCTCAGCCCGATGGGGCTCGCCTGCGCCTGGAACCTCTCCCACCCTGCCGTCGAGTGCGTGGTTCCGACCCTGATCCAGGAGACGGGCGACGGCTCGCGGCCGATCGAGGACAAGCGCGCCGAGCTCGGTTCGCTGCCGTCCGGACTGCGGCTCCCGGCCGACGATGTGGCTG
>JACDBR010000057.1 GCA_013694825.1 Solirubrobacterales bacterium | reverse complement strand
GGCTTGGCCCATGACCTACCACTCGTGAAGCCAATGAGCCCTGACGGGCTGGTCAACTGGCTGACCACCCACCTGATCGAGGCGCTTCAGCACACCGCCGTGATGCGAACCCGCGCCCGGATCGAGCAGGCCGCGGGCGGACAGGTCTGCAGGGTCGACGTGGCCCGTTCCTCGGTGCCCGTCCTCGCTCGGATGAGCGGTGGGCGGGAGGCCTTCTGGGTGCGGATGAACAACAGCACGCGGGAGCTGCCCGAGATGGAGCGGAATGGTTATGTGCGCGACCGGTGGCGCGATCCGCAGTGAAGGGCAAGGACCGGTTCACGAGGCCTGAGGCCGAGCGATCCGTGACCTGCTGCGAGATCTGCGGCGGGCTGCGTCCGGATCGGAGCAGAAAGGCCTGCGGAGAAGGCTAGAGGCACGGTGTTCCACATTGAGGACTGGTCGGCCGACAAAGTCAGGCTTCACAAGGAGCACCTTGTCCCACCGGCGCTCACCCCGGATTGCGTCGCCGATACTCCTCCATACGCTCGCGAGCGATCTCGATAGTCGTCGGTGAAAACAGCCGGTGATACGACTTGCTCTCGTCGAGGATGAGGACCTCGAGCATCAGGTCGGGGCGTTTGGCGGCTTCTAGGTGGCCGAAGCCGACCGTGCGGCGGCGCACGATGTGAGCGACCGTGGAGACGATCGTGCCGTCGCTTCGACCTCGGTCGATCTGCTGCTTGAAGCGAGTTGCGGCGTACCTCTGCTCCGATCCATCCTTACGTTCGATCGTCACCTCGTGCCGCGCACGCTCGTAGATTTGCTCGGCGTCCGCGTAGAGCTCCGCCTTCGCAGCAGCGATCTCATTGGATTCTTCCACCAAGCCTCCGATCTGATCAGGTCGCTGGCCCCAGCGCCCGCGCGGCGATAGCGATTTCGACGTCGTAGCCGAGAGCCGGCTTGACCTCTCGGTGGAGTCCCAGACGCGTGACACGCCCGTCGCGCGGGTTCCATTCGCGATCGGGTCGCTCGCGGCCGAGGATCGGATCGAGGGAGTCGATCGCCGCCTTCCAGAGATTCGCCCAGTTGCGACTCGCTCCGACCGCGAACGCGAGCTGGCGTTCGACTGCCCCATCGCGCAGAGGTTCGGCGGCGGCGATCTGATCGCGGATCTCCCGCTTCCAGGCGGCCTTCTCCGCGGACCCGTGCGTAACGACTCGATACATCAACCCCATGCCGTCTGGCCGAACTCCCTTCGCGGCCTCGATCGGGATCGAGGAGGTGGGGCCGGTGGCCTTCGTGGCCCAGGCGGACGCGAAGCGATTCGAGCCCAGGTGGGAGACGAGAGGAAACAGGTAGTTGTCGAGATCATGCTGGTGGAGGAGGTCGACGCTGGACGGCAGGCCGATGTCGAGCCTGAGTGCCGCCGGGAGGTTGAGAGCGCGCAGGGGCGGGTCGGCAATCGCCTTGGCGTGCTCGAGGAACTCGCCGAGTCGGACCTGGTCGGAGTGCGCCTTGGCCATCCAGCTCGCGAGCCGTGGCGCGATACCGAGCTGCGTCGGCTCGCTGGTCGGGAGCTCGAAGAAAGCCGGACTCACGCCTGCGCGGGGTCGCCGAGGCGCAGCCGAAGCGCCGCGTCGCTCTCGGCCTCGTGGTTCTCCTCACAGCGGCGAAACAGGTAGTAGGCGATGACCGTTCCGGCGACGGCGACGTTCTGGCCGGAGGACATGAACTTGTCGCGGCTCTGCTGGCCGGTCATGACGAAGACGAAGTCGCCGTTGACCAGCTCCCAGCCTTCTCGGCAGACCGAGTTGAGGACGGCGGTGGGATCGGCGGCGCGGTTGGTCGTCGTGCTGCCGATCATCGCGACGATGATCGCCTGCTGGTTCATCACGTCGATGCTGTACTGGAAGACGTGATCGCCGCTGTCGAACGCCTGCCTGGCTTGACCGGCCGGTGAGCTCCGGAACTCCTGCCACGCCTGATCGAAGCTCTGTTGGCGGCGGCGAAGATCCTTATCGGCCGCCTGGCGCTGCTTGTCGGCCTCCTTCGCGGCGATCTCCTCAGGTGTCCTCTTTCTCAGTGGCATGTTGTGGTCCTGTGGGCAGTCGGATCCGTGTGGTCACGGGGATCGGTGCGATTCGCGTCGCCGGGGCGTGACGACACCGGGGAGGTGGAGATTGGCAGCGAATCCCTGATGGGTCGCCGGTTGCCCCTCGAACCTGACGAGCGGCCGGCCACCTCGGAGCCGACCAGGGATGGGTCGTCCTCGACCGCTGGCGGCGTGCGGGGCTCCGGCGCTATCCGGCCTCATCGCATCTCGGGCGGATCTGGCAGCTACGCGAGAACCTCTCGGCCTACGACGCCACCTACGTCGCGCTCGCCGAGGCGCTCGGCTGCCCGTTGATCACCGCCGATGCGCGACTCAGCCGGGCGCCCGGCCTCCGCTGCCCAGTCACGGTCGTGCCGCGCTAGGCGGCCGGTGAGCCCTCAGTCGCCCGCCGCCCGCGACTGCTCCGGCCAGAACGGCCACTCCTCGAAGTGCCTGCACTTGCCGTCGTCGTCGGACTCGACGATCCAGAGATCGAGGTAGCGCTGATCGCGCGGGGCCTGGTAGCGGACGTCGATCCGCGCGACGCCTCGAGAGCCCTCGACGGCGAGAATCTCGTAGGCGAAGGAGAAGCGCTCCTCGTGGCTCTGGCGCTCGGCCTCCCAGAACCCGGCCAGGGCGTCGAGGCCGCGGATCGGCTGCTCGAAGGGGCCCGGTAGGTACTCGATTTCGGCGGCGAAGAGCTCGGCGAGCGAGTCGGTGCCCTGCGTCCGCCACGCCCGCTCGTAGGCGTCGATCCAGCGCTCGAGCCAGCCGCGGTCCATCGTGCGCAGCCTAGCTCGCCCTCGAGCATCGGATAATCTGCCGCCGATGCGGCTCATGATCTTCGCGGTCGTCGGGATGGTCCTCTTCCTGCTCGCCTACGGGTTCGGGCTGGGCGGCACCGTCGCGGCGCTGATCTTCCTCTTCGTCCTCTTCAACGGCGCGCTCGATCGGGTGGCGCAGCCGTTGCTTGAGAAGCTGCGGGCCTAGCCGGCGTCTCCCTACCCGTAGAACCGCCGCGCCATCTCGAGCAGCTCGAGGTCGACGGTCTTGACGCCTTTGGTGTCGGCGAGCGGGACCGAGGTGATCGTGGGCCCCTTGAGCGAGACCATGCGGCCGAAATCGCCGGCCTTGACCATGTCGTAGGCCTTGGTCCCGTAGCGAGTGGCGAGGATGCGGTCGGTCGACGTCGGGGTGCCGCCGCGCTGGACATGGCCGAGCACGGTCACGCGGGCTTCGTAGCCGGTCAGCTTCTCGAGCTCGGCGGCAAGGGCGGCGCCGATCCCGCCGAGCCGCGGGTAGCCGTACTCGTCGGTCGCCTTCGTCGGCTGGATCAGGCGCTCCTCGCCCGACTCGAAGCCGAGCGTCGCGCCCTCGGCGACGACGATGATCGAGAAGTTCTTCTTCCGCCGGTGGCGCGCCTGGATCCCGTCGGCGACCTCCTCAACGGTCGTCGGCACCTCAGGGATCAGGATCGCGTCGGCGCCGCCCGCGATCCCGGCGTGGACGGCGATCCAGCCCGTGTTCCGGCCCATGACCTCGACGACCATGATCCGATCGTGCGACTGTGCCGTGCTGTGGAGGCGGTCGATCGCGGAGGTGGCCGTCTGGACGGCCGTGTCGAAGCCGAACGTGTAGTCGGTGCCGGCGACATCGTTGTCGATCGTCTTCGGCACCCCGACGAGAGGCAGGCCCTCCTCGTCGCAGAGCCGGCGAGTGATCTCCATCGTGTGCTCGCCGCCGATCGCGACCACGGCGTCGAGCCGGTCGGCCTCGAACGCGGCTTTGACCTCCTCGACGGCGTCCTCGGTGTGGGGCTCGAAGCTCGAGGTGCCGACGATCGTTCCGCCCTGGTGGAGAATGCCGCTCACCGTGCGCATGTCGAGCGGCATGTAGTCGCGCTTGGCGAGGCCCTCGTAGCCCCGCAGGATGCCGACCGCCTCGTCGCCACGGCCAATTGCCGAACGGCCGACGGCGCGGATCACGGCGTTGAGCCCGGGGCAGTCGCCCCCCGCCGTCAGCACGCCGATCCGCATCCGCGGGCGAATATACGGAGGATGGCCGGCCGTCGTCTCCCAGCGCTTCGCTCCGCCGTCGCGGGCGTCCTCGCCGTGGCGCTCGTGACCCTGCTGGGTGCGTGCTCGGCGGGCGAGGGCGGGGCAGGTGTGAGCGAGGGGGTGATCTACGTCAGCCTGCCGCTCAGCGGATCGGTCGCCGGTGACGGTCAGGACGCCGCCGACGGCGCCGAGCTGGCGCTTGCCGAGGCCGGAGGGGAGGTCGCGGGAGTCGAGCTGCGGATGGAGTTACTCGACGACGCCAAAGGGCTGGCGTCTTACCCAGGACAAGCCGACGGCTCCGGGGGAGAGCTTCGCTGGGACGAGGTAATCACCGGCGATAATGCCCGCGCCGCGACCGAGGACGCCGCGGCGATCGCCTACCTCGGCGACCTCGACTCGGGCGCGACGCGAACCTCGCTTCCGATAACCAACGAGGCCGGCCTGCCGCAGGTCTCACCGGCGAGCGCCGCGATGGACCTGGTCCGAGAGCCGGGCAGTTTCAACGACCCCCCGGAGGACTTCGCTCTCGGCGGCGATCGCACCTTCATCCGCGTGATCCCGGGTGACGAAGCCCAAGCCGAGGCCGCCGCCGAGCTCGCCCGCCGCGAGCGCGTGCGCTCGGTGTCTATCCAGGCCGACGGCTCGGCGTTCGGGGAGGTCCTGGCCGACGGCTTCGAGCGGGCCGCGGGCGAGGTCGGGCTGAGGGCTCAGCCTGCGTCCCGGAGCGCGTCGCCGGCCGGCAGCGCGGCCGCCGCCGACGCTCTCTTCCTCGCGGGTACGCCCGAGACCCTCGGCGGTCCCGTCGACGATGCGAGGCTGGCGATCGTTCCCGACGCCTTCATCGGGCCTTCCGGGGAGCGGCTGACGTCGCTGCCCTCCAGGCTTGCCCGCGGCCGGGTGGCCGTCACCTCGGCAGCCCTCGACCCCAGCCAGCTCACCGACCCGGGATTCGAGGCCGACTTCGAGGCCGAGTACGGGCGCGATCCCGGCCGTTTCGCCGCCTACGGCTACGAGGCGATGTCGTTGATCCTGGGATCGATCGACCGCGCCGCGATCGACGGCGAGGTACGGCGCGAGGACCTGGTAGCGGCGCTGTTCTCTACCTCCGAGCGTGACTCCGTGCTCGGCGCCTACTCGATCGACGACGACGGGCAGACCACGCTGCGACGGCTCGGGAGCTACCAGCGCACGACCGGGGTGGGGCTCAGGCCCGGCACGCCGATCGAGCTGCCCTAGCCCGCCTCGTTTCCGGGTCGCGAGCGGGCGAGCGGACGGGCTCTCGCGTCAGCCCAGCAGGTCGCGCAGCGCCGGCTCGAGCTTGGGGAACCGGAAGTCGAAGCCCTCGTCGAGCGCGCGCTTGGGGATCGCGTTGAGGTCGGCGGTCGCGTTGTCGGCCATCTCGCTGCCGCGCAGCGCGGCGACCGCGAGCTTCGGGATCGGAGCGAGCGCCGGGCGCCTGAGAACCTTGCCGAGCGTCTTGGAGAACTCCTTGTTGGTGACCGGGTTGGGTGCCGAGCCATTGTGGGCGCCGCTCGCCGCCGGCTCGCGAATCAGCCAGGCGAGCAGCGCGACCTCGTCGTCGCGGTGGATCCACGGCATGTGAAAGCCGCCGCCGGCGATCGGTCCACCGACCCCGAGCTTGAACGGGAGCAGGAGCGGGCCGAGCAGGCCGCCGGAGGGGTCGAGCACGAGCCCGGTGCGAAGCGTCGCGACGCGGACCCCGGCGCTCTCCGCCTCGTTTGCCGCCGCCTCCCAGTCGACGCAGAGCTTGGCCAGGAAGTCGTCGCCGGTAGCCGAGTCTTCGGTGAGCGTCTCTCCGGGGCGATCGCCGTAGATCCCGACCGCCGAGCCGCTGACCAGCACCGACGGACTCTCGGCGCGGGCCTTGATCGCGTCGACGAGGTTCTTGGTCGATCGCAGCCGGCTCTCGCGGATTCGCTGCTTCGCGTCGTCGGTGAAGCGCTGGTCGACCGCCTCGCCGATCAGGTTGACGACGGCCTCGGTGCCCTCGAGCGCGGCGTCAGGCGGGCGCTCATCGGTCGAGTCCCAGCCATGCCACTCGAGCTCAGGCTTGCGCTCGCGGGCCCCGTCAGGGTTGCGGCTGACGCCGACCACCTGATCGCCGCGCTTGAGCAGCGCGTCGGCCAGGCGCGAGCCGATCATCCCGCTCGCCCCCGTGATCAGAACCCGCATCGAATGTCCTCCAGGATCGTCGTCCCCACGGCCTCCTGCCGGGGTCTCGATGACCCTAGATGATGGGTTTCCCCGCCCCCGGGGTCTGGGCGGTCTCTTTGCTCCATCTCCTCGCCCCGCGAGCTGGATGGGCGCTTTGTGCTCGCTGGGCGAGCTGAATCCTCCATCTCGGCCGCCCGGGGACCGGAGATGCGCTCTCGGTCCGCTCGCGCTACTCCAGCGTCGAGAAGGTCCCGGTCTCCTCGGAGACGCGGGCTATCCCGGCGTTGCGCGCCTCGGCGACCACGGCCTCCGCGACGGCCGGGGCGACGTTGCGGTCGAAGACGCTGGGGATGATGTAGTCCTCGGAGCGGTCCTTGTCGGCGACCACGTCGGCGATCCCGCGCGCCGCGGCCAGCTTCATCTCCTCGGTGATCCGCGGCGCGCCGGCGTCGAGCGCGCCGCGGAAGATGCCGGGGAAGGCGAGCACGTTGTTGATCTGGTTCGGGTAGTCCGAGCGCCCGGTGGCCATGATCCGAACGTGGGGAGCGGCCTCCTCGGGCGTGACCTCCGGCTCGGGGTTGGCCATCGCGAAGACGATCGCGTCGTCGTTCATCCGCTCCAACGCTTCGGCCTCGATCACGCTGGGGCCCGAGAGGCCGACGAAGAGGTCGCAGCCCTCGATCACCTCGGCGGGTGAGCCGGCCGCGCCTCCGGGGTTAGAGATATCGGCGTACCAGCGCTTGGTCTCGGTCATGTCTCCCGAGAGGTAGTCCTCTCGCTGAGTCGAGAGCGCCCCCTTCGAGTCGCAGCCGATCAGGTTCTCGACCCCGGCCGCATGCATCATCTTCGTCACCGCGATCCCGGCGGCACCGAGGCCTACGACCAGCACCTTGAGGTCCTCGGGGCGCTTGTCGACGATCTTCAGCGAGTTGAACAGCGCGGCCATGACCACGACCGCCGTGCCGTGCTGATCGTCGTGAAAGACGGGGATGTCGAGCGAGTCCTTGAGTCGCTCCTCGATCTCGAAGCAGCGCGGCGCAGAGATGTCCTCCAGGTTGATGCCGCCGAAGGTGGGGGCGATCAGCTCGACGAGGCGAACGATCGAGTCGGTGTCGTGGGTGTCGACGCAGATCGGGAAGGCGTCGACCCCGGCGAACTCCTTGAACAGCATCGCCTTGCCTTCCATCACCGGCATCGCGGCCTCGGGCCCGATGTCGCCGAGCCCGAGCACGGCGCTGCCGTCGGAGACGACGGCGACCGTGTTTCGCTTGATCGTGAAGTCGAACGCCTTCGAGCGATCGGCGGCGATCTCGCGGCAGACCCGCGCGACGCCCGGGGTATAGGCCATCGAGAGGTCGTCGCGGGTCTTCAGCGGGTACTTGTTGTGCTGCTCGATCTTGCC
>JACDBR010000154.1 GCA_013694825.1 Solirubrobacterales bacterium | reverse complement strand
AGGCCGCCCTGGCCGAGGCGACCGGCACCCCACGCCGGCGCCGCGGCGGCTCGAAGGGCCAGGAGAGCCTGGATGTGTAACCACGGGGCGGTGCTTGACCCGCTGCGCAGCGCTTGACGGCCCTGCTGAGCTTGCTCTCGAGGAACGCCCGATGAGCTTCTACGTCACCACCCCGATCTACTATGTAAACGGCGAGCCGCACCTCGGCCACGCCTACTCGACGATGGCGGCCGACGTTCTGGCCCGCCATCATCGCCAGCGCGGCGAGGACGTCTTCTTCCTGACCGGGACCGATGAGCACGGCGAGCCGGTCGAGCTCGCGGCCGCGCGTGAGGGAATCAGCCCGCGCGAGCTCGCCGACCGCAACGCGCCGAAGTTCGAGCGCATGGCCGCGCGGGTCGAGGCGACCAACGACTTCTTCATCCGCACCTCCGATCCGCGCCACATGGATCGGGTCTCCGAGGTGATCCAGCGGGTCTACGACAACGGCCACGTCTACGAGGGCGTCTACGAGGGCTGGTACTGCCCGCGCTGCGCCGACTTCAAGACCGAGCGCGAGCTCGGCCCCGGCAACACCTGCCCGATCCACGAGATCGCGCTCGAGCGCGAGCGTGAGGAGAACTGGTTCTTTCGCCTCTCGGCCTTCGAGGACGACCTCAAGCGCCTCTACGCCGAGCGCCCCGAGTTCGTCGTCCCCGAGCACCGCCGCAACGAGGCGCTGTCGTTCATCGCGCACGGCCTCCAGGACGTCTCGCTCTCGCGGCCCAACCTGAACTGGGGACTGCGGCTCCCGTGGGACCCCGAGCAGCGGATGTACGTCTGGTTCGACGCCCTGCTCAACTACTACACGGCGCTCTCCTTCGCCCGCGAGGGCGAGGATCTCAGCGAGCGCTTCTGGCCGTCCTGCTTTCACGTCCTGGCAAAGGACATCCTCAAGTTCCACGCCGTGATCTGGCCGGCGCTGCTGCTCGCAGCCGGGCTCGAACCGCCACGGGGGATGGTCATCCACGGCTACCTGCTGATGGGCGAGCGCAAGATGTCGAAGTCGCTCGGCGACGTGATCGATCCCGGCGAGGTGATCGACCGCTTCGGTGCCGACGCGCTGCGCTTCTACTGCCTGCGCGAGGTCTCCTTCGGCCAGGACGGGTCGGTCTCGGCGGCGGGCTTCGAGACCCGCTACGAGACCGAGCTGGCCAACGACTGGGGCAACCTGGCCAGCCGCACGCTGGCGATGCTTGCCCGCTACCGGGGCGGGGTGGTTCCCGAGGCGGCCCCCGACCCGGAGCTCGCGAGCGGAGACGACGGGCTCGAGGGGCTGGAGGTACGCGTCTGCGAGCTGATCGACCGCGCCGAGCTGAGCGGCGCGCTCGAGGCGATCTGGTCGCGCGTGCGGCGGCTGAACCGCTACGTCGAGGAACGCAGTCCGTGGGTCCTCGCAAAGCAGGAGGGCGAGAGCGCGGGGGAGGGCGATGGCGGCGGCGCGCCTGGCGAGGCGGGCCGAGAAGCCCAGCAGCCTGGTCGCCCGCGGACGCGAAGCGGAGCAGGCGATCAGCTTGATGTCGTGCTCTACAACCTCGCCGAGGGCGTTCGGACCCTGGCGCTGTTGCTGGTCGCGTTCATGCCGGCGAGCTCGGAGCGGCTGCTCGACGCCCTGGGCGAGGACTCGCGAGAGATCGCAGGCTTCGGCTCGCGCGGCGGCGGCGCGATGACCGAGCGCATCCCGCCGCTGTTCCCGAAGCTCGACTGAGCCGCGGCGGGCGCGTCCTCGGCGCCGGCGAACCTAGACTGCGCGCGGTGGTCGACACGCATTGTCACCTCGCGCTCTGTCAGCCGGAGGAGGCCGAGCTCGTTGCCGCGGCGCTTGACGCCGGCGTGCGGCGGATCCTCACCGTGGGCCTCGACGAGGAGTCCAATCGGGGTGCGATCGCCGCGGCCGAGCGCTTCGAACCCGTCTATGCGGCGGTCGGGCGTCATCCCAACTCGGCTGCCGGATACGACGAGCTCGCCGCCGGCGACCTGTTCGAGCTCGCGCGCCATCCGCGAGTCGCGGCCGTAGGCGAGACCGGGCTCGACTTCTATCGCGAGGGCTCGCCGCGCCCCGAGCAGCGCCGCGCCTTCGCATCGCAGATCGAGATCGCCCGTCGGGTCGGCAAGCCGCTCGTGGTCCACGTCCGTGACGGCGACCGCGAGACCGGCGGTGAGGCGCTCGAGGAGACCTTCGCGACCCTGCGCGAACTGGCCGAAGGGGTGAGCGTGATCCTGCACTGCTTCTCTGCCCCGCCCGAGAGGGTGGGCGAGGGCGCCGAGCGCGGCTGGTACTGCTCCTTCGCGGGCAACGTCACCTACGCCAGCGCCGATTCACTGCGCGAGTCGGCGCGGCTCTTGCCCGACGAGCTCGTTCTCGTCGAGACGGACTCGCCGTTCCTCTCGCCGCGGTCGAAGCGGCAAGAGCGAAACCAGCCGGCGAACGTCGTCGAGACGGCCGCGGTGCTCGCCGAGGCCCGCGGCGTTCCGGCGGCCGAGCTCGGGGCGCTGGTCGAGACAAACGCCGCCCGGGTCTTCGGCTGGTGAACGGGCGCGCGGCTCCCCGACCGCTGGGCCGCCCCGGAGGGGCCGGCCGGTGAGCGAGCCGCGGCGGTGAGCGTCTTCGCGGCCGCCGAGCTGCGAAAGAGCTACTCGGGCAAGCAGGCGCTTCTCGGAGTCTCGCTCGAGATCGACGCCGCCGAGGTGATCGGCCTGCTCGGTCCGAACGGCGCCGGCAAGTCGACCCTGGCGAAGATCGCCTGTGGGCTCGTCACGCCGAGCTCGGGCACGGCGAGCGTCTGCGGCTCGCCGGCGGGCAGCCTTCCGGCGCGGGCCGCGATCGGCTACCTGGCGGAGCTCTTCCGCTTCCCCGGCTGGGCGAGCGCCGACGAGCTCCTGTCCCTTCACCAGCGACTGGCCGGCTCGGACGGCGGCGCTCGCGAGCGCACCGAGCTGCTCGGCCTAGTCGGCCTCGAGCGGGCGGCCGGGACGAAGGTCTCGGAGATGTCGAAGGGGATGCAGCAGCGGCTCGGGATCGCCCAGGCGATGGTCGGCTCACCGAAGCTCCTGCTGCTCGACGAGCCGACGAGCGCCCTCGACCCCGCCGGGCGGCGGGTGGTGCGGCGGTTGCTCGACGAGGTTCGAAGCCGCGGTGTCGCGGTGCTGCTC
>JACDBR010000048.1 GCA_013694825.1 Solirubrobacterales bacterium | reverse complement strand
CCGCCGATGCCCGAGGCGACCGCCAGCACGGCGGCGAGCCGGATCGCCGAGCCGAGCCGGTCGTTGATCCGAAGCGCTCCGGCAGCCGGGGCGACGATCAGCGCGACCACCAGCAGGTTGCCGAGCGCCTGAACGGCGATCAGGGTCGTCAGCGCCAGCGCTACCAGCAGCGCGAGCTCCGCGCGGGCGGGCGAGCCGCCGAGGCTGCGGGCGCTGGCGGCCTCGAAGCCGCTCAGCGACAAGTGCCGCCGGAGCACCGCGAGCCCGAGCGCGATCAGGCCGGCGAGCGCTGCCGAGGCGGCGAGGTCAGTATTCGAGACGCTGAGCGGATCACCGAAGAGCAGCTCGCCAAGCCTCAGCGGCACCGCGGCGCTCAACGCCAGCAGGCTGCCCAAGCCGAAGAGGAAGGTCACCACCACGGCGACCGAGGCGTCGGGCCCAACCGCCGCGAACTGGCGCGCGAGCGCGATACCTCCCGCCGCAAGCAGCAGCCCGCCCGCTCCGCCCAGCGCCAGGGGCAGCCCGGCGAGGCTGGCGATCACGAGTCCTGGCAGCATCCCGTGGGCGATCGACTCAGCCGCGTAGCCGTGGCGAAAGAGCAGCACCCATATCCCCAGCGGCCCGCACGCTACGCCGAGCACGACCAGCTCGACCAGCGCCCGCTGGCCGATCCCCTGCTCGAAGGGCTCGGTGAGCGCCTCGATCATCGCCCCTCGCCGTGATCGTCCGAGCCGTGGCCATGGCCCTGGACGATCGCCTGCTCGCCCCCGGGGAGCAGCACGATCTCGGCGCCGTAGACCTCTCGGAGCACCTCCGCGTCCAGGACTTCCGCGGGGGCTCCGAAGGCGATCTGCCGCGCGTTGATGCAGAGCACGCGGTCGAAGCTGGCGGCCAGCTCGACGTCGTGGGTGGAGACGACGACGGCCCGGCCCTCGCCGCGCAGCTCTCCCAGGATTTGGAGGACTCGCTGCTCGGAGGGCTGATCGACGCCGGCCAACGGCTCGTCGAGCAGCACGACGCCCGCCTGCTGGGCGATCGCGCGGGCGATCAGCACCCGCTGTCGTTGGCCGCCGGAGAGCTCACCCCAAGGCGTCGCGACGCCGTCGGTGAGCCCAACCCGCTCGAGGGCCTCGGCGGCGCTGCGACGCTCCGCGCGCCCGATCGGCCGGTACCAGGGCAGCCGTCCGTAGGTGCCCATCAGAGCGACGTCGAAAGCGCTGACCGGAAAGTCTAGCCGGGACCGCTCGCCCTGAGGAACGTAGGCGACCTCGCCCGTAACCTCGAGCTCTCCGGTGGTGTAGGCGAGCTCGCCGAGGACGGCGCGAAAGAGCGTCGTCTTACCGCCGCCGTTCGGGCCCAGGACCGCCATCGACTCGCCGCCGGCGACGGCGAACTCGAGCCCGCTGATCGCCGCCTGCCCCCGCGCGTAGCCGGCCTCGAGCCCGGCGGCGCGGAGCAGAGGGAAGGACGGTCCACGCACGACCCGAGCTCCGATCGCCTCGCCGGCTGGCATTGCGGGCTTCACCCTCCGCCTCGCGCGTGTGATGCGAGCAGCGCCGGAGCCACGACCACAAGGGCGAAGCCCAGGCCGGAGAGAACGGCGATCGTCGCACCCGGCGGGGCGTCTAGGTGGAAGGCGATCAGCATCCCCGCCAGGCCTTCGCTTAGCGCGATCAGCCCCGCGATCAGTTGCAGGCGGCGCACGCTTCGGGCCAGCGGCAGCGCCGTGACCGCGGGGACGACGAGGATCGCGCTGACCAGTAGCGCGCCGACGGCGTCGACCGCGGCCACCACGGCGATCGCGATGCATCCGTAGAGCGCCAGCTCTGCGCCTCGCCCGGGTACTCCGAGCGGCCGCTCGGCTCCGGGGTCGAAGCCGCCGACCAGCCAGGCGCGGTGAAGCCCAAGCGCGGCGAGCGCGCACACTCCGGCCACCACGGCGCTGGTCAGGAGCTCGGCATCGCCGATCGCCAGCAGCGACCCGAACAGGAGCTGGTCGACCTCCGAGCCGGAACCGAAGACGTCGCTTGCGAGGACGATTCCGATTGCCAGCGCGGCGACGAGCGCGAGCGCAGTCGGAACGTCTTGGCTGCGACGGCCGCGGCGCCCGGCAGCGACCGCAAAGCCGAGCGCGGTTGCGAGGCCTGCCAACGCAGCCGGAATACCAGCGGGCCCAGCGACGACGAGGCCGGGGAAGGTCGCGGCCCCTGCGCCGTGGGCGAAGAACGCCAGGCCTCGTAGCGCGATCTGAGTCCCGATCAGCGCCGCGATCGGCGCCAGGAGCACGATCTCGAGCGCCGCACGCTGCATGAACGGAAGCTCGAACGGCTCGAAGAGCGAGATCACGCCGGCCCTGGGCTAAAGTGAGAGTCGGTTATCAGAATGGATCCGCGACCAGTCGAGACGCGATTGATAGGCCCGAAGCCCCAAGACGGTGATGCATCGCCCAGCGAGGGGTGGGCGCGCTTCGCGGAGTCGGAGTTGAGTCGCGCCGGCTATCGCTCGAGCGCGCCGCGCTCGGAGGTCGTGGCGCTGATCGGAGGCCAGGAGTGCGTCCGCACGCCGGCCGAGATCACCGACGCCCTGCGCTCGCGAGGGCACGGCGTGGGTACGGCGACGGTCTATAGGACGCTCGAGGCGCTCGAGGGGCTCGACCTCGTGCAGCGGCTCGACATCGGCGGCGGGCCGGCGCGCTTCGAGCCTGCGTTCCCAGGCCGTGAGCATCATCACCACCATCTGATCTGTGACCGCTGCGGTCTCGTCACGCCATTCGAGGACCCGGGACTGGAGCGGGCTATCGACTCGCTCGCGGACCGCCTCGACTACGAGGTCGGGGGGCACGAGGTTGTGCTCCGAGGAAGCTGTCCGGCCTGCGCTCACGAGACTGAGAATCGTTACCAACAAGCCTCCGCACGTTAGCGCACCCCAGCTCTCAGCCAGCTTCAGCCCGCCCGGGAGACTGCCGGCCTTGGGTAGCCTCTGAGCGCTTCGGCGCCTTGGCGGAGTGGTTACGCAGCGGCCTGCAAAGCCGTTTACGCCGGTTCGATTCCGGCAGGCGCCTCTGGCTCTATCAAGCCGTTTGTGGCTTCGTAGAGCCATGTATGGACTGTCTCGAACAACCCGGTTCGTCCGGTTGAATCCGCTCTAATCCGGTTGTTTTCGTGTCTGACTGGCGAACAACTGGCGAACAAAGAAGGGGCCCAGGGCGGAATCCCCGCTTGGTGGAACTGCCCC
>JACDBR010000046.1 GCA_013694825.1 Solirubrobacterales bacterium | reverse complement strand
GTACGTGATAGCGTACGCCAGAGATGAGCGCGCAAGCCTCAGCCCGGGTCGCCGGGCTTCAGGTCACGATCGGCCGCCGGGTGAGGGCGCTGCGCGACGCGGCCGGGCTCTCGCTGCGTGACCTCGCCGAGCGCTCTGCCGTCTCGGCGCCGATGCTCTCCCAGGTCGAGCGCGGTGAGACCAGCCCAACCCTCTCCCTCGCCGCCCGGATCGCAGCCGGCCTCGGCCTCAGCCTCTCGCAGCTCCTGCGCCTCGACGAGACGGACCACGTCGTGGTGGTGCGGGCGGGGGAGGGGCGGGCGCGCCGGCGCGGCGGTCACCGGATCGAGGAGCTGACACCGCCGCTTCCTGGTCAGCGGGCCGACGTCTCGCGCCATCTTCTCGACCCCGGCGCGGCGACGGGCGGAGCGTCGGACCCACCGATGCACGAGCCCGGCAGTCGCGAGACCGCCGTCGTCGTCTCTGGACGCGTCATGCTCGTGATCGATGCCGTCAGCCACCAGCTCGCGGCCGGCGACAGCGCCACCTTCGACGCCGACCTGCCACATCACTTCGAGAACCCCGCAACCGAGCCAGCCGAGTTGCTCGCGGTCGTCGGCGCGGGCCTGCGGCGCGGTTGAGCTGGTCTGCGGTGAGGGGCCCAGTGATGGCGCGGACGATGTTCGACAAGATCTGGTCGGCCCACGAAGTGGCCGAGGGCCTGATCTACATAGACCTCCACCTGGTCCACGAGGTGACCTCCCCGCAGGCCTTCGAGGGCCTGCGACTGGCCGGACGCGGGGTCCGCAGGCCCGATCGCACGCTGGCGACCGCCGACCACAACGTGCCGACCGATGGCACCCCGGTCGCTCGCATGATCGCCGACGATCTGTCGCGAAAGCAGGTCGAGACGCTCGAGCACAACTGCGAGCGCTTTGGAATCCCGATCTACTCGATCGGCTCCGACCGGCAGGGGATCGTCCACGTGATCGGTCCCGAGCTCGGTGCCACCCAGCCGGGGATGACGATCGTCTGCGGCGACAGCCACACCTCCACCCATGGCGCCTTCGGGGCACTGGCGTTCGGGATCGGGACCTCGGAGGTCGAGCACGTGCTCGCCACCCAGTGCTTGGTCCAGCGGCGCCCCAGGACGATGCGGATCGACTATCGGGGCGAGCTCGGCGCCGGCGTCACCGCCAAGGACCTGATCCTGGCGACGATCGGAAGGCTCGGCACGGCCGGGATGGCGGGCTACGCGGTCGAGTACGCGGGCGAGACGATCCGCGGGCTCTCGATGGAGAACCGGATGACGATCTGCAACATGACGATCGAGGGTGGTGGCCGGGCAGGCATGATCGCCCCCGATGAGACGACGTTCGAATGGGTGCGTGGCCGGCCGGGTGAGCCTGGCGACTTCGAGGCCGCGCTAGCCGCCTGGTCTGAGCTGCCGAGCGACGAAGGGGCCGAGTTCGACAGCGAGGAGGTCGTGGCGGCGGCCGAGATCGCGCCGATGGTCACCTGGGGCACAACCCCCGGGATGGTCACGGAGGTCACCGGCTCGGTCCCCGATCCGGCCGCGTGGGGGGAGGGTCGCGCCGACCGCGAGTCGGCCGAGCGTGCGCTTGCCTACATGGCGCTGGAACCGGGCTTGCAGATCGATCAGATCGCGCTCGACCGGATCTTCATCGGCTCCTGCACGAACTCGCGGATCGGTGACCTGCGCGAGGCGGCCTCGATGGTCGACGGGCGCCGCGTCGCGTCTAGCCTGCGGGCGATGGTCGTCCCAGGCTCGGCTCAGGTCAAGGCTCAGGCTGAGCGGGAGGGGCTCGACGAGGTCTTCCGCTCAGCGGGCTTTGAGTGGCGCGAAGCGGGCTGCTCGATGTGCCTCGGGATGAACCCCGACACGCTCGAGCCCGGCGAGCGCTGCGCCTCGACGTCGAACCGCAACTTCGAGGGTCGCCAGGGCCGCGGCGGGCGCACGCACCTCGTCTCGCCGAGCATGGCCGCCGCCGCCGCTATCGAGGGCAGGTTCGTCGACATCAGGGAGTGGTCTTAAGGCCGTGGATCGCGTGGACGTGATCGAGGGCAAGGTCTCGCTGCTGGCGCGCTCCGACGTCGACACGGACCAGATCATTCCCAAGCAGTTCCTCAAGCGGGTCGAGCGGACAGGCTTCGGCGAGTTCCTCTTCTACGACTGGCTGCGAAGCGGCGAGATCGAGCTCGAGGCCAACCCGATCCTCGTCTCCGGCCGCAACTTCGGCAGCGGCTCCTCGCGCGAGCACGCGGTCTGGGCGCTGCGCCAATTCGGCTTCGAGGCCGTGATCGCGCCCTCGTTCTCGGACATCTTCTACGCCAACTGCACGAAGAACGGGTTGCTACCGGTGATCCTGCCTCAGGAGGAGTGCGAGGCGATCGCCGCGGCCGGCTGGGCGAGGATCGACGTCGACGAGCAGAGCGTGGACTACGCCGCCGGCGTGGTCCGCTTCGAGATCGACGAGGCGGTCCGCCACCGCATGCTCGAGGGCCTCGACGACATCGCGATGACGCTGGAGCGCGGGCCTGAGATCGAAGCGTTCGAGCGCGCCCATGCGACCACAGTCCCGGGCACGACCGAGCTGCGCTAAACACATGCCCGACCGCCCGACCGACTGGGACGCCACCGCCTACGACCGCGTCGCCGACCCGCAGGAGGAGTGGGGGCGCGAGGTCTTGGAGCGGCTCGACCTAAGGGGCGACGAGACTGTGCTCGACGCCGGTTGCGGCTCCGGACGCGTCACGCGGCTGCTCGCCGAGCGCTTGCCGCGCGGCCGTCTGATCGCCATCGACGCCTCGGCGTCGATGGTCGCGATGGCGCGCCAGGCGCTCGCCGACTCGCCCTGTCGGAGCGTCCACGTGCTCGAGGCCGATCTGGGCTCGCTCGAGCTCGCCGAGCGTGTCGACGCCGTCTTCTCCAACGCGACCTTCCACTGGCTGCTGAACCACACCAGCCTCTTTGAGCGATTGGCGGCGGTGCTCATTCCCGGCGGGCGACTCGAGGCGCAGTGGGGAGGCGAGGGCAACGTCGCCGAGTTCACCCGGGCCGTCGAGTCGCTGCTTGGAGACGAGCGATTCGCGCCCTACATGAGAAACGCGACTCGGCCGTGGAACTTCGCCAGCATCGCCGACACCGAGGACCGCCTGCGCGTTGCCGGCTTCGAGGTCGATCGCATCTGGACCGAGGACCGCCCGGTCACCCCCGCGGACCCGCAGGCCTATCTGCGGGCGGTCGGGTTCGGCTCGGTCCTGCGCGACGTGCCTGCCGAGGTCGCCGACCGTTTCGTCGCGGCCGTCACCGGCTCGATGACGCAGCCGCTGGTGCTCGACTACGTCCGCATCAACGTCTCCGCCGGGCGTCTCTAGGCCCGCTCGGTAGCGTCGGCATCATGAGCCCTCCAAGCATCGCCGTGCTGCCCGGCGACGGGATCGGCCCCGAGGTCACGGCTGCAGCCACGCGAGTGCTCGCCGCGCTCGGCGACTTCGAGACCAGCGAGCATCCGATCGGTGGCGCCTCGATCGACTCCCACGGCACTGCTCTCACCGACCAGGTGCTCGAGGCCTGCCGGGCGTCAGACGCGGTCCTGTTGGGCGCCGTCGGTGGCCCCAAATGGGACGCGGCCGTCGCCGAAGACCCAAGCGCGCCCCGGCCCGAGCAGGGCCTGCTGGGGCTCCGCAAGGGTCTCGGCCTCTACGCCAACCTGCGGCCGGTCAAGCCCAGCCCGGCGCTGATCGGAGCGAGCCCGCTTCGACCGGAGCGGATCGAGGGCACCGACATGCTGGTGGTCCGCGAGCTGACCGGGGGGCTCTACTTCGGTGACAGCGGTCGCGAGGGCACCAGCGCCCACGACACCTGCGTCTACTCGGTCGTGGAGATCGAGCGGATCGCCCGGGTCGCCTTCGACGCGGCCCGCGTCCGAGCCGCGTCCGCGGAGCGGCCGGCGCACGTGACCTCGGTGGACAAGGCCAACGTGCTCGAGACCTCGCGGCTGTGGCGTGAGACTCTGAGCAGGCTCGGCGGCGAGAGCCCCGACGTCGAGCTCGACCACATGCTGGTCGACAACGCGGCGATGCAGCTCCTCGCCGCGCCGGCGCGCTTCGACGTGATCGTGACCGAGAACATGTTCGGCGACATCCTCAGCGACGAAGCGGCGATGCTTACCGGGGCGCTCGGGATGCTGCCGTCGGCTAGCCTCGGCGCCGCCGGCCCGGGGGTCTTCGAGCCGGTCCACGGCTCGGCTCCCGACATCGCCGGGCGCGGTGAGGCCAACCCGCTGGCGACCTTCCTCTCGCTGGCGATGCTGCTCGAGCACGGGCTCGGGCTCTCAGCCGAGGCGCAGGCGCTCGAACAGGCCGTCGATGCGGCGCTCGAGCAGGGCCTTCGAACCCCCGACCTTGCGCCGGTCGAGACGCTCGGCGCGCCGACACCCGAGCTGCCGGCCCAGGTCACGGTCGGTACCGAGGAGATCACGCTGGCGGTGCTTGCGGAGCTTCGGGGATGAGCGCCATACTCACCGAGCAGGTCGGCGCCGCCGGTGGCGCCGCGCAAGCGACGCGAGAGGGAGGCGGTTAGCGGTGCAAAAGGGCGAGCTGATCTGGATGAACGGCGAGTTCGTTGCCTGGGACGAGGCACGCGTCCACGTCCTCAGCCACTGCTTGCACTACGGCACGGGCGTCTTCGAGGGCGTGCGCTGCTACGACACCGAGCGTGGTCCCGCAATTTTTCGTCACGAAGACCACCTGGACCGCTTCCGGATGTCGGCCGAGCTCTATTACCTCGATCTTCCCTACTCCAAGCTGGAGCTTCGCGAGGCGACGCGCGAGCTGGTCCGCCGCTCCGGGCTTCGCAGCTGCTACATCCGGCCAATCGCGTTTCGGGGCTATGGAGAGATGGGCCTCTACGCGCCCGACGGCCCGGTCGACGTCTCGATCGCCGCCTGGCCTTGGGGGGCCTACCTCGGCGAGGCCGCGAAGACGAACGGCATCCGCGCCAAGGTCTCGTCGTGGCGGCGGATCTCGCCCGACACGCTGATCCCACACGCTAAGGCGTCGGGCCAGTACCTGAACTCGATCCTCGCCAAGACCGAGTCGGCCCGCGCGGGCTACGACGAGGCGATTCTGCTCGACGCGCGCGGGGCGGTCTGCGAGGGCTCGGGGGAGAACGTCTTCATCGTCTCCGACAGGCGCCTGGTCACGCCGGGCCACAGCTCCTCGATCCTCGACGGCATCACCCGCCGCTCCGTGATCCAGATCGCCTCGGACCTCGGCTACGAGGTTGTCGAGCGTGAGATCGTGCGCTCCGAGCTCTACCTGGCCGATGAGATGTTCCTCGTCGGCACGGCCGCCGAGCTCGTGCCGGTGCGCGAGATCGACGATCACGTGATCGGGGAGCCCGGTGAGGTGACCAAGCTGATCGCCGAGCGCTTCGACGCCGCTCTGCACGGCCGTGCGCCGCAGTACTTGGAATGGCTGGACCCCGTCGAGGAGCCGAGTAGGGTCAGCTCGTGATCTGCGTGCACGGTTCGGCTTGAGCCAGGTAGATCTCTACGACACCTCGTTGCGCGACGGCATGCAGGGTCAGGGCATGTCGCTCTCGGCGGCGGAGAAGCTGCGGGTCGTTCGTGCCCTCGACGCGCTAGGCGTCGCCTTCATCGAGGCGGGCTTCCCCGCCTCGAACCCCAAGGAGGCCGAGCTGTTTGCCCTCCTCGCCGAGGTCGAGCTAGAGACCGCCGTGATCTGCGCCTTCGGGATGACTCGGCGCCGCGGTCTCGACGCGGCGGCGGATCCGGGGCTCGCCACACTCGTCGCCAGCGCTGCCCCGGTCTGCACGCTGGTGGGCAAGACGTGGGGCCTTCATATCGAGAAGGTGACCCGGGTCAGCCGCGAGGAGAACCTGGCGATGATCTCCGACTCGGTCTCGTTTTGCCGGGCCCACGACAAGCGCGTGATCTACGACGCCGAGCACTTCTTCGACGCCTATCGCGAGCATCCGGGCTACGCCCTGGAGTGCTTGGGCGCCGCCGTCTCCGCGGGAGCCGAGAACGTCACGCTCTGCGACACCAATGGCTCCAGCCTGCCCCAGCAGGTCGCAACAGCCACCGCAGACGCCGTCGCGGCGCTGGGCGATGGCGCCGTCGTCGGCATCCACACCCACAACGACGCCGAGTGCGGGGTCGCCAATTCGCTCGCCGGCGTCGAGGCTGGGGCGCGGCTGGTCCAGGGGACGCTGAATGGACGCGGCGAGCGCTGCGGCAACGCCAACCTGGTCTCCGTCCTGCCGGCGCTCCAGCTCAAGCTCGGCTACAGCTGCGTCGCGCCCGAGCGGCTCGGACTGCTTACCGAGACCTCCCATCTGTTCGACGAGCTGACCAACATCACCCCCGACGCCGACCAGCCCTACGTCGGGCGAAACGCCTTCGCCCATAAGGGCGGCATGCACGTCGCCGGGATCCAGGCGGACTCGCGGACCTTCGAGCACGTCGACCCGGCGCAGGTCGGCAATGGCCGCGAGGTGCTGATCTCAGAGCTCGCGGGCCGTGGCTCGATCGCTCAGCGCGCACGGGAGCTCGGGGTGGACCTCGGCCCCGCCGGCGCCGCCCGGGCCGTTGAGCAGATCAAGCAGCGCGAGCACCGCGGCTATCACTACGAGGTCGCCGACGCTTCCTTCGAGCTGTTGCTGCGGCGCGAGGCCGGCCAGTACAAGCCGCTCTTCAGGCTCGAGAGCTTCCGCGTGATCGTCGAGAAGAGGGCCGACGGGCAGGTCGAGACCGAGGCGACGATCAAGATCTGGGTCGGCGGGCGCCGATTCGTTCGCACGGCCGAGGGCAGCGGCCCCGTCAACGCGCTCGACCGGGCGCTGCGCGAGGCGATCGGCGAGCTGCACCCCGAGCTGGCGCGGATCGAGCTCGCCGATTACAAGGTGCGGATCCTCGATTCCCATCAGGGCACCGGCTCCGTCACCCGCGTCCTGCTCGACACCTCCGACGGCCAGGCCTCGTGGGGGTCGATCGGGGTCTCGGAGAACATCATCGAGGCCTCGTGGGAGGCGCTCGTCGACTCGCTTGAATACGCCTTCCAGCCGCGCACAGCGGCCGTTCGCAATGAGTGAGGAGATCCCCCTCGCCAAGCC